>NZ_JBJGXI010000022.1:0-81656 GCF_045635475.1 Radiobacillus sp. PE A8.2
TTTTAAAAAACATATAAAATAGAAAAATTGCCATTAATTATGTGTCTGTTTTTATAAATTGTTTACACAAATCACCATAACTTAGCAATTTATAGAACTAGTTTTTCAATAGTACCAATTCGATTGGTCTTTGGTTCTATGTTATAAATAAGATACTAGATCAAAGGAGGAAGTAAGATGTTATGAGCATACATACTTGTTCTGATTACGATATTGTTAGAAAGTTAAAGCAACAAGAGCGAACGATCTCTCAATTAGTCGAAATAATTGCTGTAACAAATAAGAAAGTAGCAGATTTATCAAGTAAATATGCGGATGTGGAAGCTAAAACAAAACTTCATTCAGAATCTCTTCCAAAACATGTTCCAATACAGGAACCCTCCAGTTCTTCGCTAGTACCCCACCCAAATGAGTAGCTTATCCCCGAGCTACTCATTTTTAGTGTGTATCTGCATTCCTTCAGGATTCTTGTGTTTGCCAAGGGCAAGTGTTATTATTAAATTTGGGTTATGCTTTTAGCTAGAAAATGATAGTTTATAATTAATTTCATACTATTTTTTTCACTATAAGTCCTAGCTTTATGTTGTTGTGACTTGCTTCATAGCACAGTGATGAAATTGAATCTATTGTAAGAAATATTATCAAGAAATTATTAGTTCATGCATACGTCTTTACTGAAAGTGTTTGTTCAAAAAGGTGACGAAATAGCAGCAAGAAGGTCGAGGCGGTGAAAGTCCCCGCGACCGCAGTGTAGGCTTTTCCTACATGAGGTAAGGAAAAGTGATTTGCTTTTCCATAACCGGAAAGATGAACCAACTCTAGAGTTCGCCGCTAATCATTTGGCACCTTTTTTAACAACCTCTGAAAAGAATGTATCAAAATGGAGCATGAATATAGAGGAGCGTTTTAACATGCGTGGATTGCTAAAGAAAGTACTTGGGGATGGTAACCAACGCCAATTAAATCGTCTACAAAAGATCGTTGATGAAATAGAAGCGCTGGAACCGGAAATCGAGAAACTATCAGACGATGAATTAAGAGCGAAAACAGCAGTATTTAAACAACGGTATCAAGATGGAGAACAACTGGATGATTTAATGGTCGAAGCATATGCAGTAGTAAGAGAAGGCGCAAAAAGAGTACTAGGTATGCGTCCGTTTCCTGTTCAGCTTACTGGAGCTATCGTGCTTCATGAAGGTAACATTGCTGAGATGAAAACAGGGGAAGGTAAAACATTGGCATCCAGTATGCCTGCTTATTTAAATGCTTTGTCAGGCAAAGGTGTGCATATTATTACGGTGAACGAATATTTAGCTGACCGTGATGCGAAAGAAATGGGCAAGCTGTTTGAATACCTTGGCCTTACAGTTGGATTGAATGGCAATGGCATGTCGAAAGAAGAGAAACGTGCAGCGTATTATGCCGACATTACTTATGGAACAAACAATGAATTTGGTTTTGATTACTTACGCGATAATATGGTTTTATATAAAGAGCAGATGGTTCAACGGCCATTAAATTATGCGATTATTGATGAGGTCGACTCAATTTTAATTGATGAAGCGAGAACGCCATTAATTATCTCGGGCTCAGCAAGAAAATCAGCTAATTTATATATGCAAGCTAATGCATTTGTTCGGACACTGAAGAATGAAGAAGATTACACGTATGACGTGAAAACTAAAGGTGTACAGCTTGCTGAAGAAGGTATTAATAAAGCAGAACGTTTCTTCGGTATCGAAAATTTATATGACCTTAATAATGTAACATTAACACATCATATAAATCAGGCGTTAAAGGCTCATGCCTCTATGCACCGTGATACTGATTACGTTGTTGAAGAAGGCGAAGTTGTCATCGTTGACCAATTTACTGGTCGTTTAATGAAAGGTCGACGTTATAGTGATGGTCTTCACCAAGCAATTGAAGCTAAAGAAGGCTTGCAAATTCAAAATGAAAGCATGACATTAGCATCGATTACTTTCCAAAACCTGTTCCGTATGTATGGCAAGCTTTCCGGTATGACTGGGACAGCGAAAACAGAGGAAGAGGAATTCCGTAATATATATAATATGGATGTTATTGCGATTCCGACAAATCAACCGATTGTACGTGATGACAAAGCAGATTTGATTTTCAAATCAATCGAAGGAAAATTTCGTGCAGCAGTAGATGACATTAAAGAGCGCTATGAGCTTGGTCAACCAGTACTTGTTGGTACTGTAGCTGTAGAGACTTCAGAGGTTATTTCCAAGCTATTAAAGCGTGTTGGTGTAAAGCATAATGTATTAAATGCTAAGAACCACTACCGTGAAGCAGAGATTATTGAAGGTGCTGGTCAAAAGGGATCTGTAACAATTGCAACAAATATGGCCGGTCGTGGAACGGATATTAAGCTTGGAGAAGGTGTAAAAGAACTTGGTGGACTTGCTGTTATTGGTACAGAGCGTCACGAATCTCGTCGTATTGATAATCAGCTTCGTGGTCGTTCAGGTCGTCAAGGAGATCCAGGTGTTACACAATTCTACTTATCTATGGAAGATGAATTAATGCGTCGTTTTGGGTCTGACAACATGAAAGCGATGATGGAAAGACTCGGGATGGATGATTCACAACCTATTGAAAGTAAGATGGTATCACGTGCGGTAGAATCCGCACAAAAACGAGTGGAAGGAAATAACTTTGATGCTCGTAAAACGATACTTTCTTACGATGATGTGTTGCGTCAACAGCGTGAAATTATTTATAAACAGCGTTTTGAGGTTATTGATTCAGAGAACTTGCGTGAGATTATTGAACAAATGATCTTATCTTCTGTTGAGGGCTTGGTACAATCCCATACACAAGAAGATTTAGAAGAAGATTGGAATCTTTCAGCGATTATCGAATATCTGCATGCTAACCTTTTAGAACAAGAGGACATCTCATTAGAGGATCTGAAAAACAAAGATCCAGAAGAAATGGTTGACCTGATCATGCAGAAGATAAAGCACCGTTACGATAAGAAAGAAGAGGAATTAACCTCAGAACAAATGCGTGAATTTGAAAAGGTTATTTTGCTTCGTTCTGTTGACACGAAATGGATGGATCATATAGACCAAATGGACCAATTACGTCAAGGTATTCATCTTCGTGCATACGGACAAAATGATCCGCTTCGCGAGTACCAAATGGAAGGCTTCGCTATGTTTGAGCAAATGATTCTTGCTATAAATGACGAAGTGGCCAGATATGTAATGAAGGCTCAAATCCGCGAGAACTTGCAACGTCAAGAGGTAGCAAAGGATGCGAAAGCTGTTTCTGGTGATCAGGAGAAGAAAAAAACACGTCAACCTTTTGTTAAAAGTGAAGATGTGGGCAGGAATGATCCATGCCCTTGTGGTAGCGGTAAGAAATACAAGCAATGTCATGGTGCATAAGATCAACTAAATGACAGCAATTTTGGCACTTCCTCCTAGTTAGGAAGTGCTTTCCGTTGTAGTAAAATTATATCTGTTTAATGAGGTGCTCAGGATGGAATTAGTAGAAATTAGACAAGAACTAGATAAAATGGCGAAACGATTAACTGACTTTAGGGGGTCTCTTTGACTTAGAAGCAAAGCGAGCTCGAATTGCTGAATTAGAAGAAGAAATGACAGACCCGAGCTTTTGGGATGATCAACAAAACGCACAAAAGGTCATCAATGAGGTGAATGGATTAAAGGAAATGGTCCATACGTTTGAACGTCATGAAGAGGACCATGAAAATCTAGAGGTATCCTATGAGCTTGTTAAAGAAGAAAACGATCAAGATTTACGTAATGAATTAGAAGAACAAGCGATTGAGCTTACAGCTGCGCTAAACAAGTTCGAGTTACAACTGTTATTAAGTGAACCTTACGATAAAAATAACGCGATTCTCGAATTGCATCCGGGTGCGGGTGGAACAGAGTCACAGGATTGGGCAAGTATGCTCCTGCGCATGTATACACGTTGGGCTGATTCGAAGCAATTTAAAGTTGAGACAATCAACTATTTGCCAGGTGATGAAGCTGGAGTTAAAAGTGTTACGCTACTAATCAAAGGTCATAATGCCTACGGTTTCTTAAAGGCAGAAAAAGGCGTGCACAGGCTCGTTAGAATATCGCCATTTGACTCATCAGGAAGAAGGCATACATCATTTGTTTCTTGCGAAGTGATGCCTGAACTAGATGATGATATTGATATTGAAGTAAGAACAGAAGATATTAAGGTTGATACGTACCGGGCAAGTGGAGCGGGTGGACAGCACATTAACACGACAGATTCTGCTGTTCGTATTACACACCTTCCGTCTAATACGGTAGTTACGTGTCAGTCGGAGCGTTCGCAAATCAAGAACCGAGAGACAGCAATGAAAATGCTAAAAGCCAAATTGTATCAATTAGAAATTGAAAGACAGCAGCAAGAGCTTAATGACATTCGTGGAGAGCAAAAAGAGATCGGTTGGGGCAGTCAAATTCGTTCTTATGTTTTCCACCCGTACTCGATGGTTAAGGACCATCGTACGAACTATGAGGTCGGTAACACACAAGCTGTGATGGATGGTGAATTGGATCCATTTATAGATGCTTATCTTCGAGCGACAATGAAATAAATGATCAGAGAGCACGTCTAACCTATAGACGATGCTCTTTTTTTGTATTAATTTCACACGCTATCAAGCTACCGCGGTAAAGCGCGAAAGATTGATAAATCAACGTTTACATGCCTATACCCTCATGTTATACTGCTTAAGGCTGTGGATAGATTTGAACAGCCTTCAAATACTATGGCTTGAGGTGTTTTTATGATTGCAAAATATAGACGGCAACCAATTCCGCCGTTACTAACAAATATAATTGACTATAGTCTCGTCATCATCGGTTCATTTTTTGTGGCGATCGCTTTCAACGTGTTTTTACTTCCGCATGATATTGCTTCTGGAGGCGTGATGGGCATTAGTACGATTTTATATGCACTTTTCGAGTGGCAACCGTCGATCGTACAAGGTGCACTAAATATTCCCTTATTTATTGCAGGAGTCATTATACTCGGTAAAAATTTTGGTTTAAAATCATTGCTTGGTACTTTTATTCTACCTTTCTTCGTTGAATTAACAAGTGGTTTGCAAACAGCAACACCTGACCCTCTACTCGGAGCTATATTTGGAGGAATGGGTGTAGGAATCGGACTTGGTATCGTGTTTAGAGGCAAGGCCTCTACTGGTGGAATTGATTTAGCAGCACAAATTTTGCATAAATACATTCCACTTCCTCTTGGTATCTGTGTTGCTTTATTTGATGGATTGATTGTCCTAACCGCTACCTTTGTATTTTCTGTGGAGCAAGGGCTATATGCACTCATCGCTTTATTTATCACAAGTAGAACAATTGATTTTGTACAGGTTGGCTTAAACACTTCTAAAAACGTACTAATCATTACTAATCAAGTGACACAAATTAGACAAGTGTTATTGGCCGATGTCGATCGAGGAGTTACTGTATTGCGGGGGACTGGTGGATATACAGATGAAGAAAGGCAGATCCTTATGTGTGTAGTATCGCAACGGGAATTCAGTAAAGTGACTAAAATTGTTAAAACGATTGATCCGAAAGCGTTTGTTGTTGCGATGAATGCAACTGAAGTGTTAGGAGAAGGCTTTAAAACGTCCTAAATATATGTGACAGATTATTAAACTGGTTGTACATAACCAGTTTTTTGCTTGGTAGTTTTCTAAAAGATTGATGTTATTGGGTAAAAGGAGATAGATTTGATTAAACGATTTAATCTGCGTTAACAGAAGGAAACGCTTCAGGGTTACCTTTGGGAAAGGTTGCTCGTAATGGATGCTAGACAGTTCGTTTCCCACAAGAGTGACGTATTTTTTTACAGTTAGTCATTTTCTAAACCGGATCAGAGGCAATTGCCACAGGACGATGGAGTCATTGACCACTGCCTTTATCTGTGACCAAATTGGTATTGTTTGAATTGATCTCATCAGCTTCAAAGCCACTCACCACACACCGCTGATATTGCATATTTTGCTACAACACCGGATTTAATTTCAATTAAAAAGACAAACTTTACGAAAATTATTTTAGTCGTTAGAAGACAGAATTCACTGTCTTTACAACATTAAGCACGCTTTTTAAAAAATTTACAACCTTTGAAATATAATTGTAATATTTTTGTACCCAAAAAAATCCGAATTTGATGTTATAATGAAACAGATTTCTTATTTCGACAGAACTTGCAACCTAATAGAACCTTAATAAGTAACGCAGCTATGAGTTGAAAGACATTCTACTATAAAGGTGATAATTATATGATAGAGATGAAAGAAGTATATAAGACGTATCCAAATGGTGTTTTGGCTTTAAACGGCATTGATGTTACCATAGAGAAGGGTGAATTTGTCTATGTGGTAGGCCCGAGTGGGGCTGGAAAATCTACATTTATAAAATTGATATATCGTGAAGAAAAATCTTCTAAAGGAACGATCCATTTTGATAATAAATCGCTACAAACAATGAAGTGGAAGCAAGTACCTTATCTACGTCGTGATATTGGTATTGTTTTCCAAGATTTTAAACTTCTCCCCAAATTAACTGTCTATGAAAATGTTGCCTATGCATTAGAAGTAATCGAAGAAATACCAAGAAACGTCCGACGCAGAGCGATGGATGCATTAGATCTAGTTGGATTAAAAAACAAGGCTCGTTTTATTCCAGATGAATTGTCCGGCGGTGAGCAACAACGTGTGGCAGTTGCAAGAGCTATTGTAAACCGTCCGAAGCTTTTAATAGCGGACGAGCCTACAGGTAATCTTGATCCTGAAACGTCTTGGGAGATTATGAGGATACTAGAAGAGATAAATGCTAAAGGAACAACCATAATCATGGCTACACACAGCAAAGAGATCGTTAATACGATTAAAAAGCGCGTTATCGCTATTGAAGGCGGACAAATCGTACGAGACGAGCATAGAGGTGACTACGGTTATGAAAATTAGAACTATAAATAGACACTTTCGTGAAGGTGCAAAAAATATAATTCGAAATGGCTGGATGACCCTTGCATCTATTGGAGCAGTAACGACTACCTTGCTTTTAGTTGGAACATTCCTAGCTTTAATCTTAAATCTAAACCAAATTGCTAACACATTAGAAGAAGATGTTTCGGTAAAGGCACTTATCGATTTGACGGCAAATGAGCAACAAATAGAGGAACTAAAAACAGAGATTGAACGTATACCAGAGGTCGCATCGATTACTTTTTCGACAAAAGATCAGGAGTTAAACGCTTTGATTGAAGAATTAGGCGATGAAGGTAAGACTTGGGAGTTATATGAACAAGACAACCCTTTAAATCATGCTTATATCATTAAAGCGACAAATCCAGAAGATACAGCAGTAGTTGCTAGAAACGTAGAGACTCTAGCGAATGTGGAAGATATAGTATATGGAGAAGACACGGCACAGAAGTTATTTACTTTTAATAACTACGCTAGAAATGTAGGACTTGCTCTAATTGCTGGTCTCATATTAACAGCTGTATTCTTAATTTCTAATACTATAAAAATTACGATTGTTGCAAGAAGCAGAGAAATAAGAATTATGAAATTGGTAGGTGCAACGAACAACTTTATTCGATGGCCATTCTTTGTAGAAGGAATGTTGCTTGGATTACTAGGCAGTATTATTCCAATTATTATTCTTGTAAGTGGATATCGTTATCTTGATATTAATGTAGAGCTTTTAAGGCAATATAGCTTCATTCAAATATTACCATTCAATCCATTTGCATGGCAATTGTCTTTACTAATTATTGGGATTGGAACTGTGATAGGGATTTGGGGAAGTGTTATGAGTGTACGTAAGTTCTTGAAAGTTTAGATAAATAGATTCAGTCAAATTCATAATACTGATTTTTAAACTATTGATATCCACATAAAGTTTGATTACCCCGTTTCCGAACTATATGTGGATATGAATAGCAATGTAAGGTAATTATGAAATTGACTCGATTGATAGATAAATAGAATTGGCAGAGGGAAGGAGCACGGATGCGAATGAAGAACGTATTTACTTATAGTGGTATAATTATTATCCTATTAGCGACACTACTACCTAGTGCTGACCGAGTGGCTGCTGAGGGAGTTAATGAAATAACGAACCAAATAGACGAATTGAAAGAAGAAAAGAATAATATTGAAAGTAACTATAATAGTATAAATGACAAAAAAAGCGATACCGATAAACAGCTTCAAGAAAACCTTGTACAACAGCAAAAAGTGACGGAAGAAATCCAGAAGATCAGCAATGAATTAGCAGATACACAAGCAAAGCTGCAGGAAAAACAACAAGAGATTGATGAAACTACAGCAGAAATTACAACTACTAATGATGAAATAACTCAATTGATGACTGAAATTGCCAACTTAGAAGAACGAATTGCTAAACGCGAAGAACTATTGAAAAACAGACTCCGTAATTTACAACAAACCGGAGGGGACATAAGTTATTTTCAAGTGTTAATGGGCTCTAAAAGCTTTGGTGATTTTCTAAATCGGGTGACGGCAGTAACAAAAATTATGGATCAAGACAAAAGTATTATCGAAACAAATAATCAAGAAAAAGCGGACCTAGAAACGAAACAGAATTCGTTAGAAGTAAAGCAAGCTGAATTAGAAGAAACGAAGCTAGCTTTAGAAAATCAACAAAGCGAATTAGTAACGATTAAATCTTCTCTTGATACACAAGTTGCAAATAGGCAACAATTGATGTCTCAATTAGAAGAAAAGGAACATCAATTAGAAGAATATAACGTAACATTAGAAATGGAACAAGAAGTTTTAGCAAATGAAAAAGTAGCTTTGGAAAAAGCTATTCAGCAAGCACAAAATAAGAAAAAACAAGAGGAAGAGCGATTAGCAGCAGAAAAAGCAGAAAGAGAACGATTAGCACAATTAGCAGCGGAGAAAAATCAAGATAATCAAAGTGATGAATCAAGTGTACCAACTACGCCAACTACACCATCAACACCATCAACACCTCCAAGTAGTGGTGGACTGTTCGGATGGCCAGCAGGTGCAACGTATGTTAGTTCTGAATATGGTAATCGTTGGGGTGATTTCCACAAGGGCATGGATATTGCTGCTGGTGGCACGGTTCCTATCTATGCGGCAGAAGATGGTGTTGTGTCCATGGCTAGACATTACAACCGTTCATCTGGATGGTGGTCATTTGGGAACTTTGTGATGATTACACATTATATAAATGGACAACAGTACACAACGGTTTATGCTCATATGAGAAGCTTAAATGTGTCTTATGGACAAACAGTAACAAGAGGCCAACAAATAGGGGTTATGGGTAATACTGGTAATTCTACTGGTCAACACTTACATTTTGAAATTCATAAAGGTGGATATGGTTCTAGTAATACGGTTAATCCAAGATCCTATCTATATTAATATTATTTGACATGAAATGGACAAGTGTGGCATAAACTAGAATAGAAAAAGACATCGCACGAAAAGTTGTGGTGTCTTTTTGTGCCATACATAGACACGTACACAACAAGGTGAATCAAATGATTGAGGTGAATAAAGTTGAAGCTACAAAAAGTCCATATAGTCCTAATTATGATCGCGGCTTTACTGCTTGGTGCTATAGGTTCCTTTGTTGGAATACAGTTAGCAGGGCTAGACGATCCGAAGCAAATAACAAATCAAGACCAAACTCAACAGAATGAAAATGGATTGACGACGGAAAAACAACAAGAGCTAATCGATAATATGCAAAGTGTGGATGAATTAAGTAAAATCTCTCAAGCGTACCAGTTAATTCAGGACCAATATGTACAAAAAATCGACGACAATAAGTTAATCGAAGGTGCCATTCAAGGTATGCTCGATTCATTGGATGATCCATATAGCGTATATATGGATAAAGAAACCGTCGAAGAATTCACGCATCAAATTGAGTCTTCTTTTGAGGGTATTGGTGCTGAAGTAAGTATGGTAGAAGGTAAGCTGACGATAATCGCACCGATAAAGGATTCACCTGCAGAAGCTGCCGGCTTAATGCCTAACGATCAAATTTTGAAAGTAGATAATGAAACACTAACAGGTCTGGACTTATATGAGGCGGTCTCCAAAATTAGGGGGGAACAAGGGACGAAAGTTAGTCTTGAGGTTCAACGTCCTGGTGTAGAGGAATCAATAACGGTGGAACTTGTAAGGGACGATATTCCGGTCGAAACCGTATATTCGGAAACCACTACAGTTGACGGTAAAAAAGCTGGTATCATTGAAATTACATCTTTTTCAGAACAAACGGCTCAACGTTTTCAAGAAGAATTAAATAAATTAGAAGAACAGGGGATTGCCGGCTTAGTAATCGATGTTCGTGGTAACCCCGGGGGTTTATTGCCGGTAGTACAAGATATATTGAAACTGTTTATCACAAAAGATACACCTTATCTACAAATTGAGGATAGAGATGGAGAAAAGTCTCGGTATTTCTCTGAATTAGAGAATAAAAAAGACTATCCAATTAGTGTGTTAATAAATGAAGGAAGTGCCTCCGCCTCTGAGATTTTAGCAGTTTCAATGAAAGAAGCGGGAGATTATGAAGTTGTTGGTACGACTAGCTTTGGAAAAGGAACAGTGCAACAAACAAAACCAATGGGTGATGGCAGCACGATTAAATTGACTCGCTTTAAATGGTTGTCTCCTGACGGCAATTGGATACATGAAAAAGGTGTAGAACCAACCATACAAGTAGAACAGCCCGAATATTATTACACGAATCCGATTCAATTTAATGAAGAACAGGATTCGTTAGCGTATAATCAAAGTAGTGATAAAATAAAAAATGTTCAAATCATTCTAAAAGGATTAGGATATGATCCCGAGCGAGAAGATGGCTACTTTAGTGAATCAACAACCCAAGCGGTAGAAGCTTTTCAGAAAGCGAATGAATTACCGGTTACAGGAGAAGTTGACGTGGAAACTGCCGAAAAGTTAGAAGTTAATATTATTGAACAAATAAGAAGTGGCGAGCATGATAATCAAAAAGCAAAAGCATTAGAGGTTTTATTTAAATGACGTCATAAATAAATTCGCGAGGTACTTCTCGCGGATTTATTTTTATTGAGCGTATTTTTCGGAAGGCTTTGTTGTTTTTACAGTTCGTAATTTAGCTAGTATGCGTCGTAATTTGGAGAGTGCTTGTACCGCTCCGGAAAGCGACTGCCTGGAGCGGAAATCACGAGCACTACGTTACGACGAAGTTTACTTCTTCTACGCAATAACAACAACTATTTCGAAAACAACATTTGAAAAACTACTAAGTTATTTTCACCGTAATCAAGATGATTAATTGGTATAATGAAGTTATATAATATTAATTCATTTAGGCTGTTGGCAGGAGAAAAGATACAAATTATCGAATGATTAGAATAGGGTAATGGACTGTACTTGGGGAGGAGAAAAATCGCTATGGAGGTATGGTTAATAGAAGTATTAAAAGGACTAGGCAGACTATTTATTAATCCACTATTATATTGGTTTCTTATTATTACGTTTTTAGCCTCTTTAGCACGTATTAAACAGGAACGAAAGTATTTTGGGACAAAGATTTTTAATGTTTTTTCTGAATGGCGGAACATGTGGACGACCTCTTTACTAAGTGGTTTATTCATATCAATTGTTGCGATTAGCATTGGGATCGTTCTTCAATATCAATTGCTACTCTTATTATTTATAGCTTTACTGTTACTTTCATTAACGAGAAAATTCACGATGCTGTCTCCTGCTTATTCTATTGGGATTAGTGTGATTATTTTGCTGCTTTTACCTTTAATGAGTAATTTTTTGCCTAGTAGTTGGCTTGTACCATTTGATCAGGTTAATGTAAGTGGTTATGCAATTATTTTAGGTATATTGTTAATTACTGAAGCATTATTACTGTTACGAGTGAAACGAAACGATACTTTTCCAGAGTTAATGAAAAGTGGTCGTGGTAGATGGGTGGCACAACATCGAATTAAACGGATTGCTCTGATCCCTTTTTTTACGGTTATTCCTATTGGAGATATCGAACCATTCGCAAGTTGGTGGCCGGTCTTTACTATTAATGCCGAAAATTATGGACTTGTCCTAATACCGTTCTTAATCGGTTTTGATATGGTTGCTCGTGGGACTATACCATTAAAGCTCACACATAGGTTATCACAGTCGATCTTAATTTTGGGCATGTCAACGGTTGGTTTAGGTGTAGTTAGCATATATATCCCTTATGTTGCAATCGCAACAATAGCTGTTGTACTAGTAGTTAGAATCATTATTTCCATACGCTTGCGAACAGCAGAACAGCAAAAACAACCGTCATATACACCGGATCCCAAAGGCTTAATTATCTTAGGTGTGATTCAAGGTTCACCTGCAGAGCGTCTAGGTTTACTTATCGGAGAACGGCTTGAGAAAGTAAATGGTCAGCTGGTAAGAACGGAGCCTGAGTTTTACAAGGCATTACAGATAAATAGTGCTTTTTGTAAGCTAGAGGTCAGAGATGATCGTGGTGAAATACGATTTGCCCAGCGAGCAATGTATCAGGGAGAACATCATGAACTAGGTATTATATTTGCGAAAGAAGATTATCTCGTAAGAAAATAAATTCCTAAGCATATGCTTAGGGATTTTGTTTCTGAAATGTGAGTTGACTTTTTATTTACGTCCATGCTATGTTTTGATGGTGTGTAAAGTGCAGAATTAAAGGAGAATTATTGAAATGTAAATCCCTTTGCTAAATTGAAATCATATAGTATTGATGATCATATATTTTTACAGAAGGAATAGAATGGAAGGGATTTTTTGATGAGCTTACATGAACAAGTAAATAGACGTAAAACATTTGCAATCATTTCACACCCAGATGCGGGGAAAACAACATTAACAGAAAAATTATTATTGTTCGGAAACTTGATCCGATCCGCGGGTACGGTTAAAGGTAAAAAATCAGGAAAATTTGCAACATCAGACTGGATGGAAATCGAAAAACAACGTGGGATTTCTGTTACATCTAGTGTAATGAATTTCCCATATAAGGATTACCAAGTAAATATATTGGATACTCCTGGACACGAAGATTTTAGTGAAGATACGTACCGGACGTTAACGGCTGTTGACAGTGTTGTCATGATTATTGATGCAACTAAAGGGATTGAGGCACAAACGATAAAGCTATTTAAAGTATGTCGGATGCGCGGTATTCCAATCTTCACCTTTATTAACAAGCTAGACCGCGAAGGTAGAGAACCATTAGATCTTTTAGAGGAAATCGAGCAGGTACTTAATATCGAAACATATCCAATGAACTGGCCGGTTGGAATGGGCAAACGATTTTTAGGTATTTTTGATCGATACAACAAACAGTTTGTTAAATTTAACGGTAATGAAGCTGAGACGTATATTCCGTATTCAGAATTAGATAAACCCGAAAATCAGGAGCTAGTCTCACAGGCGACTTATCAAGAAACAGAGGATGAACTATCGCTATTGGACGAAGCTGGTGACCAATATTCAATCGATGCTATTTTACGCGGCGAGCAAACACCGGTATTCTTCGGTAGTGCACTGGCTCCGTTTGGTGTGCAAACCTTTTTTGACACGTTTATTTCGATGGCACCATCTCCAACTGCAAGAAGGTCTACGGAAGGGTTAGTTAGCCCGGATAATCCGGATTTTTCAGGGTTTATTTTTAAAATACAAGCGAACATGAATCCTGCACACCGTGATCGAGTAGCTTTTATCCGCGTATGCTCTGGAAAATTCCAACGTGGAATGACAGTTAAATTGGCTAGAACGGATAAACCAATCAAGCTATCACAGTCACAGCAGTTTGTTGCCTCAGCGCGAGAAACGATTGAGGAAGCCTACGCTGGAGACATTATCGGAATATATGACCCGAATATTTATCGAATCGGTGATACGATCTTGGAAGGTAAAGAATCGTATACGTATGATGAGTTGCCACAGTTCCCACCGGAATTATTTAAAAAGGTAACTGCTAAAAACGTGATGAAAGCTAAACAGTTTAGAAAAGGATTGGAGCAGCTTGTACAAGAAGGGGCAATCCAGCTTTATAAAGGACATCGTACCGAATCTTTTATCATTGGAGCGGTTGGTGAATTACAGTTTGAAGTGTTCCAATATCGTATGAAAAATGAATATAATGTTGAAGTTATGCTTGAATCAGTAGGCGAAAGAATTCCGCGTTGGCTACAAACGGATAAAATTGACTCTTCAATCTTTGATGAGCGAAGCATGCTCGTAAAAGATCGAGAAGACCAATTCGTCGTTTTGTTTAAAAATGATTTCGCATTACGTTGGTTCCAAGATAAACATCCAAAAGTTGAACTAATTGATTTGTTTGAAGTAAATCAATACGATCAAAGCTACGCAGAATAATCAAAAGCGCCTTTTCGTTTAGGAAGGGCGCTTTTATAGTTGATGCAACATGAGTGGACAAGGTTGGCAATGAGTTGATGGCCGGCAAATTATCATAACCGGAATCTCCGGCAAAATGGGCATGTCTATCTGATTAAACTGTCAAAACCCACTCACATGCGACAGATATCTCAGCTAAGGTAATCCAAAACTGTCGAAACCCACCCACATGCGACAGATATCTCAGGTAAGGTAACCCAAAACTGCCGAAACCCACCCACATACGACAGTTTTTACTAGCAAATACCAATCGTTTCCATACAGCCCCTTCATTCAGATTCATCTTAGTAGCGACAGCCGTTTACCTATTCTTCTCATGAATGTAAAGTGAAAGTTAACTTCAGTTCTGTTTTACAAAAAAAGGCGGTAGGACATATTTCTAAAAAAATGCAGACAAACATGATAAGGTAAGAAAAGGACAACTTCTTCTGAAAAAACAGTCGAATGTTTGTTCGTTTTTTTATTTGTGTAGTATAATGGGTATAGAAAATAGTCGATACGTTTTCAGTGTTCCAATTCAGTTTAATGGGAATACTGTAGTATTCAAAATAAATCAATGGTAAGACATATAGAAACAAAGATACGGAGGTAGTTTTGTGATTAATGAGTTTGAGTTAGTTTCGAATTATAGTCCGCAAGGCGATCAACCGAAAGCAATCGAGGAAATGGTAAAAGGGATTAATGAAGGTAAGCGGCACCAGACCTTGCTAGGTGCGACGGGTACCGGAAAGACATTCACCGTCTCGAACATTATAAAAGAAGTAAAAAAGCCAACCTTAGTAATTGCACATAATAAAACACTTGCTGGACAGCTTTATAGTGAATTTAAGGACTTTTTCCCAAATAATGCTGTGGAGTATTTCGTCAGCTACTATGATTATTATCAGCCAGAAGCATATGTACCGTCATCGGACACATTTATAGAAAAAGATGCGAGCATTAATGATGAAATCGATAAGCTACGACATTCAGCAACGTCTTCGTTATTTGAACGGCGTGATGTCATCATCGTTGCTAGCGTTTCCTGTATTTACGGTTTAGGTTCACCGGAAGAATATGGTAGTCAAGTGGTTTCAATTCGTGTAGGTATGGAAAAGGATCGCGATCAGTTGCTGCGTGATCTGGTAGATGTGCAATATGCAAGGAACGATATTGATTTCCATCGGGGGACCTTTCGTGTTCGTGGTGATTCTGTTGAGATTATTCCTGCTTCGCGCGAGGAGCATTGTGTTCGTGTGGAGTTTTTTGGGGATGAAATTGACCGGATTAGAGAAGTTGATGCTTTAACTGGTGAAATTATTGGTGATCGTGAACATATTGCGATCTTTCCAGCTTCCCACTTCGTAACCAGAGAAGAAACATTGAAGGTTGCAATTGAAAATATTGAAAAAGAATTAAAGGACCGTTTAAAGGAACTGCGTGATAACGATAAGTTGTTAGAAGCGCAACGACTTGAGCAACGGACGAATTATGATTTGGAAATGATGCGTGAGATGGGTTTTTGTTCTGGGATAGAAAACTATTCAAGACACCTTGCCTTTAGAGAGCCAGGTTCGACGCCTTATACGTTGCTAGACTACTTTCCAGAAGACTTTATGATTGTTATTGATGAGTCACATGTGAGCTTGCCTCAGGTACGCGGCATGTTTAATGGTGACCAAGCGCGTAAACAAGTACTAGTGGATCATGGCTTTCGCCTACCATCGGCAATGGATAACAGACCGTTAACATTTCCAGAGTTTGAAACAAAGGCGAAACAAATGATTTATGTTTCTGCCACTCCGGGCCCATACGAGCTTGAGCATACACCGTATATGACGGAACAAATCATCCGACCGACAGGTTTATTAGACCCAGAGGTATCTATTCGTCCAATTGATGGACAGATTGATGATTTAATTGCAGAAATAAACGAGCGAACAGCAAAAAATGAACGTGTACTAGTGACCACACTTACGAAAAGAATGTCGGAGGATTTAACCGATTATTTGAAAGAGATTGGGATTAAGGTTGCTTACCTCCATTCCGAAATCAAAACGTTAGAACGAATTGAAATCATTCGTGATCTGCGTGTCGGTAAATACGATGTGTTAATCGGGATTAACTTGTTGAGGGAAGGTCTTGATATTCCAGAGGTTTCATTAGTAACGATTTTAGATGCTGATAAAGAAGGCTTCTTACGTTCAGAACGTTCCCTGATCCAGACAATGGGAAGAGCAGCGAGAAACGAAAACGGAAGAGTTATTATGTATGCCGATAAAGTAACCGACTCGATGAAAAAAGCAATCGATGAAACATATCGTCGTCGTGCGATCCAGCAGCAATATAATGAAGATCATGGCATCACACCGCAAACGATTAAGAAAGAAGTACGTGACGTGATTCGTGCGACGGTAGCAGCAGAAGAAACGGATGCGTATCAAACAACAACAAGCAAGCATGCAAAATTGTCTCGAAAAGAAAAAGACAAGTTAATCGAACAAATGGAACAAGAAATGAAGCAAGCTGCTCGCGATTTGAACTTCGAGAAGGCAGCAGAATTGCGTGATGTTATTTTGGAATTAAAAGCGGAAGGATGATCCTACATGGCTAACAAAGTAATAGCAGTTAAAGGGGCACGTGCCCACAATCTAAAAAACATTGATGTGGAAATCCCAAAAGATAAGCTCGTTGTACTAACAGGTTTATCTGGTTCAGGTAAATCATCTTTGGCCTTTGATACGATTTATGCAGAAGGCCAGCGACGTTATGTGGAATCTCTTTCTGCTTA
Source organism: Radiobacillus sp. PE A8.2 (assembly GCF_045635475.1). Taxonomy (NCBI): domain Bacteria; kingdom Bacillati; phylum Bacillota; class Bacilli; order Caryophanales; family Bacillaceae; genus Radiobacillus; species Radiobacillus sp. PE A8.2. The sequence continues at coordinate 17,286 of NZ_JBJGXI010000022.1, forward strand.
TGCGAGACAATTTCTTGGTCAAATGGATAAACCTGATGTTGACGCGATTGAGGGTCTATCACCGGCCATTTCCATCGATCAAAAAACGACGAGCAAAAACCCACGATCAACAGTAGGAACAGTTACAGAAGTGTATGACTATTTGCGTTTGTTGTTTGCGAGAATCGGGCGTCCAACTTGTCCGAAGCACGGTGTAGAAATTTCATCACAAACCGTCCAGCAGATGGTAGACAGAATCTTAGGTTATCCAGAAAAAACAAAACTACAAGTTTTGGCTCCTGTTATCTCCGGCAAAAAAGGGGAACATGTCAAAGTTTTAGAAAATTTAAAGCAAGAAGGGTATATTAGAATTCGGGTCGACGGAGAAATGCGTGAGGTATCCGAAGATATAGAACTTGAGAAAAATAAAAAGCACTCGATCGAGGTAGTCATTGATCGAATCGTTGTGAAAGATAGTATTGCGACAAGACTAACAGATTCGTTGGAAACAGCATTACGTTTAGGTGAAGGAAAAGCAATTGTCGACGTTATCGGTGAAGAGGAGCTGTTATTTAGTGAACATCATGCTTGTCCGATTTGTGGATTTTCAATTGGCGAATTAGAGCCAAGATTGTTTTCCTTTAACAGTCCATATGGTGCATGCGGCAGGTGTGATGGATTAGGAACGCAATTAGAGGTGGATTTGGATTTAGTTATCCCAGATTGGAGCTTGTCACTTAAAGATGGTGCAATAGCTGCATGGGAGCCTACGAGTTCCAATTATTATCCACAAATGCTCAAAAGTGTCTGTACGCATTATGGAATTGATCAGTCAATCCCAATCCAAGAAATTCCTAAGGATCAGTTAGATAAAATTTTATACGGAAGTGGTAAGGAACGAATTTTCTTCCGTTATGAAAATGATTTCGGTGCAATACGGGAAAATGAAATTCTTTTTGAAGGCGTCGTAGCAAATATTGCACGTCGTTATAAAGAAACATCCTCTGATTTTATCCGTGAACAGATGGAAAAATATATGGCACAGAAGCATTGTCCAAAGTGTAAAGGATATAGGCTGAAGGAAGAAGCCTTATCGGTACTAATCAATGGTTTACACGTAGGGAAAGTAACCGAGATGGCCGTCACAGACGCCAAACAACTATTCGCTTCCCTTACATTAACAGAGAAGGAAACGCAAATTGCCCGCATGATATTGAAAGAAATTGAAGATCGATTAACATTTCTAATCAATGTTGGATTAGATTATTTAACGTTATCCCGTGCGGCAGGAACTTTGTCTGGTGGGGAAGCACAACGCATTCGGTTAGCAACGCAAATTGGTTCGGCCTTGACCGGCGTATTATATGTACTTGATGAGCCTTCCATAGGTTTACATCAGCGGGACAATGATCGCTTAATTTCCACGTTGCAACGGATGCGAGATTTAGGCAACACCCTGATCGTTGTCGAGCATGATGAAGATACGATGTTAGCAGCTGATTGGTTAATTGATATTGGTCCTGGTGCAGGAGAACACGGTGGGAAAATCGTAGCAAGCGGTACACCTAAAAGTGTTATGAAGGACAAAAAATCACTAACTGGAAAATACTTATCTGGAGAGAAATTTATCCCGCTTCCGAAACAGCGACGCCAAGCTGACGGCAGACAAATCGAAATCATTGGTGCAGAAGAAAACAATCTTAAAAAAGTTAGCGCCCAAATTCCAATTGGACTGTTTACAACGGTTACCGGTGTATCAGGCTCCGGAAAAAGCACGTTAATTAATGAAATTTTGCATAAGAGTTTATCTATGAAACTTCATCGTGGCAAACAAAAGCCAGGGAAACATAAGCGAATTAAAGGTGCAGACCATCTTGATAAGGTGATTGACATTGATCAATCACCAATTGGAAGAACACCTCGTTCTAATCCAGCAACGTACACAGGTGTATTTGATGATATTCGTGATGTGTTTGCACAAACGAATGAAGCTAAAGTTAGAGGTTATAAGAAAGGCAGATTTAGTTTTAATGTCAAGGGTGGACGCTGTGAAGCTTGCCGTGGTGATGGTATCATTAAAATAGAGATGCACTTTTTACCGGATGTTTATGTCCCGTGTGAAGTATGTCATGGAAAACGATATAACCGAGAAACGCTAGATATTAAATATAAAGGTAAAAATATTGCCGAAGTTTTAGAGATGACGATTGAAGAGTCGCTGGACTTTTTCGCTAACATTCCGAAGATTAGAAGGAAGCTGCAAACGATCTTTGATGTCGGACTGGGCTACGTACGTTTGGGTCAACCAGCAACGACGCTTTCTGGTGGGGAAGCACAACGTGTGAAATTGGCAAGCGAACTGCATCGCAGGTCGAATGGCAAAACGCTTTACATCCTTGACGAACCGACGACCGGCTTGCATGTTGACGATATAGCCAGACTTTTAGTCGTCCTCCAACGTCTTGTAGAAAACGGCGATACGGTGTTAATTATTGAGCACAATCTTGATGTGATTAAAGCGGCTGATCATATTATTGACCTCGGACCAGAGGGTGGAGATAAAGGTGGGCAGATCATTGCTTCTGGTACGCCAGAAGAGGTTGCCGAACAAACGCAGTCTTATACAGGATTTTATTTGAAACCAATCTTAGAAAGAGATCGTACTCGTATGAAGACATTGATAGAAGAGAAAGAAAAAGTTGCGCAGCAATAAATGCACATAAGGCTTTAAATTTAGTTTTTCTAAATTGTTTATCCTTTGACGCTTTTATTGAATTTGAGTAAGGTAAACATAATAGCATGAAAGAAGGGGGGATTGTGTAATGGAAACAATAAGTATTAATACCGTACAATCTGAATTAGATCTTTTACAGGATAAAGAGGTATATATACACTTAGAAACGACAAATGGCGCATATGCTAGTCACAATGATGAGAAAGCATATAACGTTGGTGCCTTCATTCGTAATGCAAAAATTACGTATAATCATTCCAAAATTGTTGGTGAAGACAGTAGCTTTCGAATTGGATTAAAACTTGCAATTGGATGGGTATATGCAGAAGGATTGTCCGTCTGGGAGAAGGACGGTCAGGGACGTCTTCTGATGGCGGGACACGATCGTGAAGGACGTCTCATGGTAGCTTTACAGATCGGTGAAACGCCGTTTAATTATTAATGAGGGAGAAGTGAATCTAGTGGAAAAACACGTAGTAGTTATTTATCCCCATCCTGATGACGAGGCATTTGGAGCTTCAGGAACAATTGCCAAATTTAGAAAAGATGGTGTACCGGTTACGTATTTATGTGGAACTCTGGGTGAAATGGGAAGAAATATGGGAAATCCAACATTTGCGAACCGTGAAACGTTACCCGAGATTAGAAAACAAGAATTGCTAGAAGCATGCAAGGTGTTAGATATAGATTTACAAATGCTCGGATATCGAGATAAAACGTTAGAATTTGAATCAAGAGATGAAGTAGCTACACGACTAAAGGGTATTCTTGAAGAAATTAAACCAAGCTTAGTAATTACGCATTATCCAGGATATGCAGTACATCCTGACCATAATGCTTTTGGAGCGGCTGCGATTGAAGCGGTAAGACGCATCGATGCTGATAAGAGGCCAGAACTGTGGGCACAAGCTTTTAGCCGTGACCACCTTGAAAATTTAGGGGATCCTGATGTGATTGTTGACATTTCAGAGGTGTTTAAGAACAAGATGGAAGCAATCTTAGCTCACAAATCACAAGCACAAGGTGTGTTAGGTGGGATGAGCACTGAACAATTAGATTTAGAGGCAATTGCAAAAGAAAGATTAGGTGACGAACGGTTCTATACGTGGAAGTTTTAACAGAAGTTGTGTGAAACGATTAAGAAATATCATGTAAGCATTCCACAATAGTGAGGATGAGATTGAATGAATGATGAGCGAAAAAAAGTATTAAAAATGATAGAAGAAGGTTTAATAAGTTCAGAGGAAGCGGAAGAGCTGTTAGACTCATTGGAAAAAGCGAAACAAGCTGATGAGCAGGCTACCACTTTGTCAAAGCAGGTCAATTGGGATGAACAATCCAATCAAAAGCAAAAATCTACCTCCACAGGAAAGAAAGCAAGCATTCTCCAATTTGTCGAGGAAGCTTTTCACAAAATAAAGCATGCAGATTTAGATTTTAATTTTGGTACGTATTTTGATGTTTCCCATATTTTTCATCATGATGCCGCTCACTTAAAAGACGTTGACATTGATGTTTCAAATGGTAATGTAGACATTCAACCATGGTCAGAACAGGATATTAGAATTACGTGCAAAGCGAAAGTGTATCAGGTTGAGAATCAAGACGAAGCTCGTCGAACATTTCTTGAAGGCTCAGAGTTAAAAATCGATGGTGGGGTTATGCGGTTTTATATACCATCAAAGCAAATCAAAACGAATATTACTATTCATGTGCCTAGACAACAGTATGCTAAAGTTAGCGTTCGCTTGTTCAATGGTGCTGTAGATGTAAAAGAGTTAGAAATAAAACAGCTACAAACACAGACTAAAAATGGTGCGTTAAACGTTGAAAAAGTAATTGGTGACAAGTTGGAATTAGAGACAACTAGTGGTTCAATAAAAGTGAAGCAAGCACAGTGTCAAACACTGGAAGCCGAAACGATTAACGGTTCGGTCAAGCTGAATGGTGCATTTGAAAAGGTTGATGCCCAAACTGTCAGTGGCAGTATCCATTGTGATTGGCATGGAAATAATGCTCGAACCGCGTTTATTAAAACAACAACAGGTAGCATTCGGTTAACCGTTCCTCAAAGCTTGGAAGTTGACGGACAGTTAAAAACAAACATCGGCTCCATTCAATGCGACATAAACAACTATCACGTAATAGAAGAGAAAAAAGAAATGCTGCAAAGACAATTGCATTTCACAACATACAATGCCAAGGAAGATGTATTGTTTATGGAAGCAGAAGCAAAGACTGGATCGATTTGGGTCCGTGCTAAGGAGGATTTTGATGCTTAAAAAATGGCTTCTATCCTTACTTTTTAATGCTGTGGCACTTGTTGTTGTGGCCCAGCTGTTTGATTCATTTATTGTAGAAGGTTTCGGAACCGCACTACTCGCAAGCTTGATTTTATCAATTCTTAATACAATCGTACGACCAATTCTAGTTGTATTGACGTTGCCAATTACGATTATATCTTTAGGCCTATTTTTATTTGTTATTAATGCTTTAACATTAATGATTACACAATCCTTAATCGGAACTGCATTTGAAATAAATGGGTTTGGAACTGCCTTTGTTGCTGCGATCATTCTTTCACTGATAAACTTAATACTAAATCGTCTTTTTAAAGATTCGTTAAAAGACTAATGTACAATGGAAACGCAGGTCATAAGCACCTGCGTTTTGTTGTTCATAGTAAGTACTGCATTTTTTCTAAGTCAAGCGGCTAGCTTATCACTTCTACATAGAATAAAATTACTACAATGCACTCGATAACCGTAAGTTTTACGTAGAAATGTGGATAGTAATGTAATGGAAGAAAAAAAATGCTACAATAAGAGCGATGGTTTGACTGTAAGGCAAGATGGAGGGATTAAATATGGTTAAAGTACGAACACAGGATTTGTTGGATGAATACAAATTAGAAATTGTTGCAGGGCATGATGGTGTTCACCGTGAAATATTTATGAGTGAAATATCACGTCCTGGAATCGAAATGACAGGGTATTTCAAATATTACCCGAAAGATAGACTGCAGTTGTTAGGCAAGACGGAGCTTTCTTACTATTCCGATTTGAAGCCTGAGGAAAGACGTGATCGAGCAACAAGACTATGCACGGATATAACACCAGGGATTGTGATTACACGTGGGCTCGATATACCAGAAGAACTGATCGAGGCTGCTACTAATTCAGGTGTGCCGTTAATGCGGTCTCCGTATAAAACAACGCGAGTAATTAGTCGTCTAACTAATTTTCTAGAAGCCAAATTCGCTCCTTTTACAGCATTACATGGGGTTTTAGTCGATGTTTACGGGATTGGTGTACTAATTACGGGACAAAGTGGCGTTGGTAAAAGTGAGACGGCTCTAGAATTAGTAAAACGTGGCCATAGACTTGTCGCTGATGATAGTGTTGAAATTAGACAAGAAGACTACGATACATTAGTTGGTAATGCTCCACCTTTAATCAAACATTTATTGGAAATTAGAGGACTAGGTATTATTAATGTGATGACATTATTTGGTGCTGGGTCTGTTCGTTCTTATAAAAAAATATCGTTTATCATTCAATTAGAACTTTGGGATCAAAAGAAGCAGTATGATCGCTTAGGATTAGAAGAAGAAACGCTGAAAATTATCGACGTAGATGTTCCGAAAGCAGTGATCCCTGTTAGACCGGGACGAAATTTAGCAGTTATTATTGAAGTTGCCGCCGTTAATTTCCGATTAAAGCGGATGGGGGTTAATGCAGCAGAAGAGTTTTCAGAACGATTAACAAACATGATACAACAAGAAAAAAGCGACGTTGATTTAGATATATAATTGGGGAGGAAAGAATTGTGACATGTAGTGAACCAGCTTTAAATAATGTATTTTTACATTTAGGATTTTTCACCGTATATTGGTATGGAGTTATAATCGCTACCGGTGCATTTCTTGGATTATGGCTTGCTACTCGAGAGTCTGATCGACTCGGATTAAAAAAAGATCTATTTGTAGATTTAATTGTATTTGCAATTCCAATCGCGATCATCTCTGCCCGAATTTACTATGTAGTCTTTGAATGGGAAAACTATGTGGGCGGACCATGGTGGGACGTATTTGCAATTTGGGAAGGCGGAATTGCAATCCATGGGGCACTAATCGGGTCTGTAATTACAGCAATTATCTTTGCTCGCGTGCGAAAAGTATCTTTCTGGCAGCTTGCTGATATTGCAGCACCAAGTCTTATTCTTGGACAAGCAATCGGTCGTTGGGGAAACTTTATGAACCAAGAAGCACACGGACGCGCTGTTTCGGAAGCTTATTATAATAACTTTATGCAATACTTACCTGACTTTATAACGAATCAAATGTGTATCGGGGGAACGATGTATCATCCAACATTTTTATATGAATCATTTTGGAATATTCTCGTACTAATATTCTTACTCGTATTAAGAAGGTACAATCCTAGACGTGGTGTTGTGTTCTTAAGCTATGCGATCGCATATTCTATCGGTAGATATTTTATTGAAGGCATGCGTACAGATAGTTTGTACATTGTTGGAGAACTACGGACTGCACAAGTGATATCTATTGTACTAGTTGTTGGATGTATCGGTTTAATGATTTATCGTAAAGTGTCTGGACTGGCAGACAAACATTACGACGGCAAAAAAGTATAAACGGGGGAAACGCTCTTGATAGATATTTTGCAGCGCGGTTTTAAACAAGGTGCTAAATTAACTTGGACATTAGGTAAGGTAATATTCCCTGTTACATTAATCGTAACAATATTACAATACACGTTTTTGCTTCCATGGTTAATTGATGTGCTAACTCCTTTTATGAATTTGTTTGGTCTATCGGGAGAAGCAGCAGTGCCCTTAGTCATCGGTAATCTACTGAATTTATATGCTGGGATTGCAGCGATTGTATCCTTCGACTTTACCGTAAAAGAAGTTTTTATTATGGCAATTATGTTGTCCTTTTCACATAACTTAATTATTGAATCATCGATCGCATCAAGAGTTGGCATTCGCTGGTGGATTGTTGTCGGTGTGCGGGTTGCACTTGCCGTGGTCGCCGCAGTAGTTATTAACCTGTTTTGGAAAGGCGGAAGTGAACTTGCCCAATATGGATTAATCTCTAAAACGGCAACACCGGAGAACTGGATGGAAATCGCCGGCCAAGGACTGCAGACTGCCTTTATGGGTATAGTCCAGCTTGCGTTAATTGTTATCCCACTGATGATATTTATGCAGTACTTCCGTGAATTAGGTTGGATGCAAAAACTTTCTGATTGGTTTGCACCATTTACTAATTTCTTAGGTATGCAAAGAAATGCATCCATGACATTGGTTGCCGGATTAACGATTGGTCTTGCTTATGGAGCTGGGATGATGATTCAAGCCGTTGAAAAAGATGGTGTATCAAAACGAGACATGCTATTGTCGTTAATTTTTCTAGTATCTTGCCATGCGGTGGTAGAGGATACACTCGTATTTATTCCACTTGGCATTCCGGTCTGGCCGTTACTCGTGATTAGGTTAATCACAGCAATACTTTTAACAGCAATCATTTCGCATATTTGGAATCAAGCGTCAAAGCAGAGAAAGGAGCAACTACATGAGCATTCGTACGATTCTATTTGATCTAGATGGAACCTTAATTGACACGAACGAATTAATCATTGCATCATTTACCCACACATTACAGATGCATGCGGATCGGGTATATGATCGTAAAGAGATACTTGAATTTATAGGTCCACCATTAGTGGATAGCTTTAAACTGGTCGATCCGCTTCAAGTGGAGACGATGGTAAATACGTACCGGGAGCATAATCTGGCCAATCATGACAGTTATGTTCTCGCCTATCCCACTGTAGTGGACACGTTAACCAAGTTAAAGCAAGCAGGATTTCAACTTGGTATTGTAACTACAAAGGTCAAATCAACGGCACTTCGAGGCATGAAGCTCACGGGAATTGAAGATATGTTTGAAACAATCATCGGATTAGAAGACGTCACACATGCTAAGCCTCACCCAGAGCCAATCATGAAAGCACTTAAGCAATTAGATGCACAAGCATCAACGACGTTAATGGTAGGTGACAACTATCATGATATCGAGGCTGGAAAAAATGCTGGAACGAAAACAGCAGGTGTCGCATGGTCGATTAAAGGAAAGGCAACACTGGAAAAATATAAGCCGGATTATATGCTAGAGCAAATGAGTGATTTGATAGAAATTCTAGGAGTGTAACGTGATGCGTAACACAAAAAGATATCGAGCAACAGAAGCTAATTCTTTATGGCAAGTGTATAAAACGGTACCCTTCTTAAAAGTGGTTAAAAATTTTATCGTTATTCAAATCGCCAGATACACACCATTTCTCGGTATGAAAAATTGGCTGTATCGTACATTTTTACAGATGAAAGTTGGCGATCAGACAGCATTTGCCCTAATGGTCATGCTTGATGTTATGTTTCCGGAAAAAATATCTGTTGGTAGAAACACAGTAATTGGATATAATACAACGATATTGGCACATGAATATATGATTAAAGAATATCGTTTGGGAAACGTTACAATTGGGGAAGAAGTAATGATTGGTGCAAATAGCACGATCCTACCAGGTGTTACGATTGGAGATAAAGCTATCGTGTCTGCCGGGACATTAGTGCATAAGGATGTGCCTGCAGGGACTTTTGTAGGTGGCAATCCGATGCGAATTATTTATACGAAAGAAGAAATGGACGAACGTAATTTAACGGATGATTTTTTCAATGATAAGGATGTGTAAGACTATTTATAGTTCTTTTAATAGTAAGCTGCTTGTCGCTGATGGAGGTGACTCTTATGTTCTTTTCTAATTTGTTTCGAGACAATATTAAACAATCACTAACGGCAAATCCGTTAGATGTATTAGTTATTGGTGGAGGAATCACTGGTGCAGGCATTAGCATGGATGCAGCTACTCGAGGCTTAAAGGTTGGACTACTTGAAATGCAAGATTTTGCTGCGGGTACGTCTAGCAGATCAACCAAGCTGATTCACGGGGGACTTCGATACCTGAAACAATTACATATAGGAGTGGTCGCTGAAGTTGGAAAAGAAAGAGCAATCGTCTATGAAAATGGCCCACATGTGACAACACCTGAATGGATGCTGCTGCCATTTTATAAGGATGGCACCTTTAGTCCCTTGCAAGCAAATGTTGGATTAAGAACTTATGATTTCCTAGCGAATGTAAAGAAAAAAGAGCGGAGAAAAATGCTCAACGCCAAACAAGCGTTGCAAAAGGAACCATTGATCAAGCAAGATAATTTAATTGGTGCTGGTTTCTATGTGGAATATAGGACGGATGACGCACGCTTAACGATTGAAGTATTAAAGAAAGCTATTGAATATGGTGCAAATGCCTTAAATTATATAAAAGTAATCGGCTTTATTTATAAAACCGATGGCCAAATTGAAGGCGTGGAAGTAGAAGATCAGCTTAGTGGCGATCAATTTCAAATTTTCGCTAATAAAGTAGTCAACGCTGCGGGGCCATGGGTAGATACCATCAGAGAAATGGACGGTTCGAAGCAAGGCAAGACCTTACACCTTACAAAAGGTGTTCACTTAGTGTTTGATAGGGAGCGTTTTCCTTTGCAGCAGGCTGTTTACTTTGATGCACCTGATGGACGATTACTATTTGCGATACCAAGAGATGGGAAGACATACGTAGGCACGACAGATACGAGTTATGAGGGTGATATTGCTCATCCACAAGTTACTGTGAAAGACCGTGATTATGTGGTCGATGCAATTAATTACCTTTTTCCAAGTTTAGGGATTCAAGCGGATGATGTGGAATCCAGCTGGGCTGGGTTACGTCCACTAATCTGGGAAGAAGGAAAGTCTCCAGGCGAAATTTCTCGTAAAGATGAATTGTTTTTATCGAAATCAGGTCTAATGTCGGTGGCTGGCGGCAAACTGACTGGTTACCGAAAAATGGCGGAAGAAACAGTTGATATGATTGTTAAGAAGTTGAAGGATGAGGTTGGAATACTATATTCCGGTTCTGAAACGAAGCACATTCCGATATCCGGAGGTATCGTAGGTGGTGCAGCTGGATTTGCTGAATTTCAAAAGGAAAAGCTTCAGGATGCAATCAACCAAGGTATTGGTGAACGTGATGCCAAGGTCCTTATTCAAACATACGGTACTAACGTAGATAAGTTATTTGATCACTACTTGAATCTGCATAATGAAGCACTGGAAGCTGAGATTGACCCAGTCGTGTTTGCGATGCTGCGATATGCCATTGATGACGAGTGCATTTATACGCCAAGTGACTTTTTTATCCGTCGCACGGCTGCGCTTTATTTTGATATAGCTTGGGTTAAAAAACAGCAAATAAAAGTAATTGATTATATGGCAAAGCTATTTAAGTGGGATCAAGAATACGTCAGTTTTTATAAACGTGAACTAGAAGTACTTTTGCACGAAGCTGTTCATCCGGTTGAAGATTAGAGTGTGCGAGTTTAAAGTAAAGCGGCTTAGGAAATCTGAGCCGTTTTTTTAATTGCTTGAGTCTCTACGACAGTTCTGAGGAGCTGTGCAAGTTGAAACTGCCATACTTCCTCTTGCCATCATCTGCCCTCAAAATCCAAAGTAATCCGGAATCCATTTTACTAAAAACAACTTTGAAATTAATTCCATAAATCCAACAGCCTAAGTCCAATCTATTTCGGTATCTAGTAACCAGTTTTCATTCCTACGATTCCCTATATAATCTGCTAGACTAATATGGTATACTTCTATGGATACACTGCACTTATTTATCGTTCAAAAAGAATGTCCTCCTTTTTGAACACAAGCATTTTAGGGGGATATGTAATGCACACATTAGAGGATACAAAGAATACTATAAATAATATCATTCCTTTTATTCCTGAAGGGGATTTTTTCTTTACAAAAGGCGTTGCCGCATTTCAAAAGCGTAAATTTGATGTTGCATTGAAATGGTTAAAGAAAGCGGTTGAACAATCACCGGATGAAGCACTCTATCAATGTCAACTGTCCATTATATATACTGAAATCGGTGCATACCATGTAGCGAATCAAATATTAACAGAAGTGCTTTCTACTAATGGAGATAGCTATATTGATTGCTATTATTTAATTGCTAACAATTATGCGCATTTAGGATTATTGCAGGATGCTAAAAAGTACATCACTTGTTATTTAGAGAAAGCGCCAGATGGCGATTTTCGTGAGGAATCAGAGCAATTGTTAGAAATGATAGATATTGATGATGAGGAAGACATCGATGAAGATTGGGCGCTCGAAGAAGAAGATGAGTTGCTCCTATATCAAGAAACGGCTTTTTATCATTTGCAGCGGCAAGAATGGGACAGAGCAATACCGTTACTGCAAGAGATGATGGAGATCTTTCCCGAGCATGTTTCGGCTAGACATGAATACAGTTACGCGCTATTTTTTGATGGCAATAAAGAAAAAGCAATGGAGTTAGAGTTAAAGTGGTTAGAGGAAGACCCTAATTCGCTGTATGCTTTAACGAATTTAGCGGTATTTTATTATGAGCAACAAAACCTTTTTGCTAATAATAAAATCATAAGTTGTTTGCAAAATGTTTATCCTATGCATGAACAACAAGAGCTTAGGATTGCTAGTACATTAGCTCGAACTGGTTACAATCAAGATGCGTACGTTCGTTTCATTCGTTTATCAGCTTCTAAGCTGAAGGGGCATGCAGATTATTATCAGTGGTATAGTAAGGCCGCATACCATACAGGTAACGTGGAAAAGGCGACAGCTCTCTGGCAAGAAGGTATGAAGCGTCATTCGATTCTTCGAAACAAACCTTGTCCATGGGAAGCATAAGAAATAAAGCTAAATTCATTTTTATGAGCAGAATAGTTTACCTCGGATAGCATTCATATGATAATGTTTTTAGTTGGTAAGGAAGGAGTCAAAAACAATGTCTGATGAACGAATTTATGATGTTATTATTGCCGGAGCAGGGCCAGCTGGTATGACTGCTGCGGTTTATACTTCTCGTGCAAATTTGGATACTCTGATGCTTGAGCGCGGGATTCCTGGAGGACAGATGGCTAATACAGAAGATGTCGAAAATTATCCAGGCTACGAACATATTTTAGGTCCAGATTTGTCAAATAAAATGTTTGATCATGCTAAAAAATTTGGCGCAACTTATGCTTATGGCGATATAAAAGAAGTTAAAGATGGTAAAGAATACAAAACAATTGTCGTCGGAAATAAAGAGTATAAAACTCGTGCGTTAATCATTGCAACTGGTGCACATTTTAAAAAGCTTGGCGTTCCTGGAGAAGCAGAATTGAGCGGACGTGGTGTTTCTTATTGTGCAGTATGTGACGGTGCATTCTTTAAAGAAAAAGAACTAATCGTTGTAGGCGGAGGCGATTCTGCTGTTGAAGAAGGCGTTTATTTAACGCGCTTTGCAAGCAAAGTAACGATCGTTCACCGACGTAGTGAATTACGTGCACAAAAGATTTTACAGGATCGTGCCTTTAGTAATGAAAAAGTTAACTTCATCTGGGACACGGAAGTTAAAACGATTAATGGTAAGGACGGAAAAGTTGGCAGTGTAACGCTTGTCGACAAGTCTGGAGAAGAATACGAGCATCCTGCAGATGGTACTTTCATCTACATTGGAATGATCCCGTTAAGCGGACCATTCCAATCGCTTGGAATAACCAATGATGAGGGTTATATTGTAACCAATGAAAACATGCAAACGAATGTCCCAGGAATATTTGCAGCTGGAGACATTCGTGATAAGGAGCTCCGCCAGATCGTAACGGCAACTGGTGACGGTAGTATCGCTGCTCAAGCAGCGCAAGCGTATATTGAGAACTTAGAAGAATCCTTCAATGCAGTTAAATAATTAATAATACAGTTTGTAACATTTAATTTATATCCGTAATTACATTTTAATGCTGCTGTAACACGCACGAAACAATTATGAGTTACAATAGGGTTAACTAATTGACCCCCTTTTAATAGATATATTTTGAAAGCACAGGTGAACGCTTGCCTGTGCTATTTTTTTGCTCAAATTTATGCTGGAATAATGAAATAGATTTTTGTCAAAGTTAAATCGTACGCTCATATTATTGTGGGATAGTAAATATTCATTGTATAATAGAAGGGTACATTTTTCTTTTAGAGGTTGTTCAAATCGGTACCAAATGATCAGTGGCGAACATTAAACTTAGTTTATCTTTCCGGTCTTCATGTAGGAAAAGCCTATCCTTGAAAAAATAAAGAAATTTTTTTCTGTGGGCGAGGATTATGCTTTCGAAGCAACCAGCTTTCACTGCGGTCCTCAAGCTTTCAACGCCTCGAACTTCTTGCTGCTAATTCGGTACCTATTTGAACACGCACTTTTACAGAAAGAGTTGATCTATTTGCGACGTGTTACGAATTGTATATTAATAAATGAAAATAAAGTCCTTTTATTGAAAAAACCGCGCCATGGTTGGTATGCGATGCCAGGTGGCAAGATGGAGCTGGGTGAGTCGATAAAAGAGTCCGTCATGAGGGAATATAGGGAAGAAACGGGTCTCCACTTAATTAGTCCTGAATTAAAGGGAGCATTTACTATTACGACACATGATGAGAAAAAACAGGTGGATGAGGAATGGATGATGTTTACGTTTGTTTGTCGTAATTTCTCTGGTGAAATGGTGGATTATTGCGATGAAGGTGAACTCGAATGGGTACCTATTAATGAAGTGTCGAACAAGCCGATGGCAGAAGGTGACAGACACATTCATTCCCAGCTGTTTAAATACAACGAACTTGTTTACGGAGTATTTACTTATACGCCAGATGATCGTTTAATTGATTTTCGTCTTGACCCATTAATTTCTTAAAAAGGGGAGAAGAACGTGGCTAACAAGGAGAACGAAATAAAGCTAGTAATTATTACAGGTATGTCAGGAGCTGGAAAAACTGTAGCTGTGCATAGTTTTGAAGATTTAGGCTATTATTGTGTTGATAATTTACCGCCTGCACTACTTCCTAAGTTTTTGGATTTAATGAAAGATGCAACGAACAATATTCAAAAAGTAGCACTTGTAATGGATTTAAGGGGTAGAGAGTTCTTTGATTTATTATTTGCTGCACTTGATAAGCTTGGAAAAGAAGATTGGTTAGAAGAACATATTCTCTTCTTAGATGCGAAGGATCAGTCATTAGTATCTCGGTATAAAGAAACGAGAAGGTCCCATCCTTTAGCTGTTAATGGACTGCCTTTAGAAGGTATCCAGCAGGAACGAAGAATTTTAGACGAACTGCGAGGACGTTCACAGAACTATATTGACACAACTAATCTAAAGCCGAAAGAGCTAAGAGAAAAAATCGTTAATAAATATGGCGCGAAGGAGCAAGAAATATTTTCCGTTCAAATGGTGTCGTTTGGGTTTAAATATGGTGTACCAATTGATGCCGACTTAGTATTTGATGTTCGATTTCTCCCAAATCCACATTATGTAGAGCATATGCGTCCGTTAACAGGTTTAAATACAGAGGTATCTTCTTACGTGTTTAAATGGTCTGATACCCAAATACTATTATCAAAGTTAATTGATTTGCTGCAATTTATGTTACCGCAGTATAAGCGAGAAGGGAAAAGTCAGCTGGTCGTTGCGATTGGTTGTACTGGTGGTCAGCATCGTTCCGTTGCAATTGCTGAGCATTTAGCTAAGCAGTTTTCTACAAACTTTGTCACACACACCATCCACCGTGACATTGATAAGCGAAAGGGCCATTAGTGTATGACAAAAAGTAATCCAAATGTAGTTGTCATTGGTGGTGGAACTGGAATGCCTGTCTTATTACGAGGGCTGAAAAGGTATCCACTCGATTTATCTGCGATTGTAACGGTAGCAGATGATGGAGGAAGCTCAGGAAGACTACGAACAGAAATGGCGATGCCTGCGCCAGGAGATATTCGAAACGTAATTGCTGCATTATCTGATGTCGAGCCCATGCTAATTGAGCTGTTTCAGCATCGCTTTCAAAACGGAAATGGTTTGTCTGGTCACTCGATGGGAAACCTTTTGCTCGCGGCGATGACTTCTGTCACTGGAGATTTTTATAACGGGATTAAAGAGATTTCGCGGGTTCTTAATGTGAAAGGTAAAATTTTTCCGATTGCAAACCAAAACATGGAATTACATGCTGAAATGGAAGACGGCCAGATTATTGTTGGTGAGTCGAATATACCGTTAGCTAATAAAAAAATTAAGCGTGTGTTTTTAAAGCCGGAGCCTGTTCTGCCTTTACCTGACGCAATTACTGCTGTATCTGAAGCAGATTTAATTGTGATTGCGCCAGGTAGTCTCTACACTAGTACATTGCCTAATTTGATTGTACCGCAAATTGGTGATGCCTTAAAAAGGGCGAAAGGTAAAATTGTCTATGTCTGTAATGTCATGACACAGTACGGTGAAACAACGGACTATACGGCAGCAGATCACGTACAAGCAATTACAAGACATGTAGGAGATGGCTGTATCCATTCGATTGTTGTACACAATAAACCGATTAAAAGTGACGTGCGTGCTGTTTATGCAGAGGAAAATGCACAACCAGTTGAATATGATCTTGCACGCCTTGTTAACATGGGGTTAGAAATAATTGAAGCAGATATTATCGATCACAATAAAACGATGCTGCGTCATGATACAGATAAAATAGCGAAACTCTTGTATTCGTTATTATAAGAGGTTCAAAAAGGCGTCGAATGATTAGTGGCGAAAGCTAGAGTTGGTTTATTTTTCCGATCCGGGAATTTAACCTCCTTCACCTTTTTGAACTCGAACTTATAAGGGGGGAGTTACCATGTCATTTGCATCGGAAATAAAAAAAGAGCTGACGAACATTCCGAATGAGAGTTGCTGTGCTCAATCTGAATTAGCGGCACTTATTCGTATGAATGGTGCGCTGTCATTATCAAGACAGGATTATGTGTTGGACATTCAGACTGAAAATGCAGCGATTGCTCGAAGAATTTATACATTACTTAAATCCCTCTACAGTTATCCAGTAGAATTACTCGTCCGAAAAAAAATGAAGCTGAAGAAAAACAATGTGTACATTGTGCGGCTGAAAGAAGGCGTACGGACGATTTTAGCTGAATTAAATATACTAGAAGAACCATTTACTTTAGTACGAGAGATTTCCGAAAAGTTTTTAGAAAAAACGTGTTGTCGAAAGGCATACTTGCGTGGTGCATTTCTTGCAGGTGGATCAGTTAACAATCCAGAAACATCATCATATCATCTAGAAATATTTAATTTTTATGAAGAACATAATGATTCATTGGTTCAATTAATGAACGATTTTGGTCTCCATGCAAGAATGTTAGAAAGAAAAAAGGGATATATTGCTTACATTAAAGAAGCAGAAAAAATCACCGAATTTCTCAGTCATATTGGTGCTCATAAAGCACTGTTGAAATTTGAAGATGTTCGGATTGTTCGTGATATGAGGAATAGCGTTAATCGTTTGGTTAACTGCGAAACAGCCAATTTAAATAAAACGATTGGTGCAGCGTTTCGCCAAGTCGAAAATATTCGCTTCATCGATCGCACGGTAGGATTAGATTCCCTCCCTGATAAACTAAAAGAGATTGCTACATTAAGAGTACAGCATCAGGACGTGTCACTTAAAGAGCTAGGGGAGCTTGTATCGACAGGAAAAATTAGTAAATCTGGAATCAATCATCGACTTCGAAAAATAGACGAGTTTGCCGACAAAATAAAAAAAGGGCAACCGATTAATGAATAATATATTTCTAAACATAGGCTTCGTATGCTATAATATGATAAATGCTCTCTGGAGATAGAGAGTAATTTTTTTCATAACAATGGTAGCGCTTTCATATATATATTATTTATAGAGCTTAATTATTGAGGGAGGAATAGAGATTGGTTGAGAAATCAGTAGTTATAGAATTGAAATCAGGTTTGCAGGCAAGACCTGCTGCAGAGTTTGTTCAGCTGGCAAATCGCTTTTCAAGTGAGATTTTTATTGATAAGGATGAGAAGCGGGTCAATGCCAAAAGTATTATGGGCGTGATGAGTCTGGCAATTGCTTCAGGCGATTCAATCATCATAATAGCCGATGGATCAGATGATGAAACCGCACTGCTGGAGCTAATTAACTTTGTGTCTGTTGCATCCTAGTATAACGAGATCGAACGCCTTTTTGTGAGATAAAACTTTTTTCAAAGTTTTTTTGTTCATAGCGGACACGGGATGCCATATTTATAGTTGATATCAGGAGTGAACGAATAAGATGCTAAAAAGTGCCGACTCCTGTTAAGGAAGTCGGCACTTGATCTGTGTTAATTATTCTGCAGTTTTTGGTGGTTGGCACACGTCACATTTACGTTGATTTTTGTCTTTAAATTTTTTAAATTGTTTTTCAAAATTGTTACCACATGCACATTTAAATAGTAATTTTTGAGAGAAACCATGATATTCTGTCGTTAGCAACTTACTTTCTGAATTTTTCTCTACAAATTCTTGAATCTTATCAATCGTCCATCGTTTATTCATTTATTAGCACCTCTATAGTTGATTGCTGGATATCCTAGTATCCTCACAATTAGTAGTATTGATATTCATCCTAGGTACTTTATTATAACATGAGCGAGTACACAATTAAAAAGTCTGAGAGTTTAAGTTATTGAAGAACAAAAAACACGTAGATTCTATTAGGAATCTACGTGTTTTTCCTTACGTGCTTATTCTGCAGGTTTTTTCTCCATTACTTTATCAATTAAACCATATTCTTTTGCTTTGTGTGCTTCCATGAAGTTATCGCGATCTGTATCGCGCTCGATTACTTCCATTGGTTGACCTGTACGTTCAGAAAGAATTGTGTTTAATTTTTTACGCATCTCGATGATTCGTTTTGCGTGAATCTGGATATCAGATGCTTGCCCTTGTGTGCCTCCTAGTGGTTGGTGAATCATTACTTCACTATTTGGTAGCGCATAACGTTTACCAGGCTCACCTGCTGCTAGTAAGAATGCTCCCATGGATGCTGCCATACCGATACAAATTGTAGATACATTTGGTTTAATGAACTGCATTGTATCATAGATTGCCATTCCGGCAGTGATCGAGCCACCAGGGGAATTAATGTATAAAGAAATATCTTTCTCTGGATCTTCTGCTGCTAGGAAAAGTAGCTGTGCAACAATGCTGTTTGATACGTTATCATCGATGCCGCTTCCTAACATAATAATACGGTCTTTTAATAGTCGTGAATAAATATCGTATGCACGTTCTCCGCGGTTAGTTTGTTCAATAACTGTTGGAATTAGATTCATTCAATTTATCCTCCTTAAGCTTTGTTCAATATGCTTATTGTAACTAAGTACATCTTAAACTAAATGGTCAATAAAGGTCAAACGATAAGCTGTTTACCTATTAAAAAATAAGGCTTCTTTCTAAAGGTTGTTGTTATTTCACGTAGTATCTAAACTCCTGCAAAATTTTGAGAGTGCTTGCACCGCTCCGGAAATGCACTTCGCTTTCCGCGGGGGGCTAGTGAGCCTCCTTGCGCTTTCGCGCTGCGGGGTCTCACTTAGACCCTTTCTTAAGGACTACAGGCTAAAACCGTCCATGCCGGACAACGCCTGCATAACCCTTGCCGGGCCTCAGGAGTCGAAGTGCATTTCCTCCGCTATAAAGGTGATTGCTCTTTATGACGGGTGATTGGAGCTCCAGGCAGTCGATCTTCGAAAATGAAAACCGCATTTTCTTCGTGCGGTGTAATTCGGGGAAGTTAATTCAAAGTCCTGCGGGAAAAGCGCGAGCTGAAGATCCACTCAGAAGCGCATTTTGGGACTGCGATTACTCGTCCCACCGAAAACATTTGCTTCTGAGTTAGCTGAAGCCGTGCCTGTTTAAAGAAAAACGCTTTAAACTAGCGTAAAGTGACTGCCTGGAGCGGAAATCACAAGCACTATGTCGCATTTTCATTTCAATTATGAAGTTTAAAAAACAACAAACTTTACGAAAAAGCCAAAAATAATTATGTAGATAAGGTGAGCTTTTATCATCATAGTCCCTATATTACATCGTATGTATTAATTGTAGCGTAAATTACCTAAATTCAGCGTTCCCTTTTTTACACAATATAAACATGGCAGCATAGGTTTTGTCAGTAGTAGGAATTGATTGATATTACTATAAAATGCCTATTTTCTACAATAGTGTGGTTTTAGAACTTAGTTAAATTTCCATAGAAAGCATAAAGGGTTCTGGTATTTTATGTTAAAGTTACATAAGAAGATTATGCAAAGAATAGAAATTTATGTTGAATTTGAGGAGGGAGGCTGTACTGAAAATGAATAAGTTACTTTTTAAAACGGTCATTGGTATTATTCTTCTAATGGTAATATCCTTAGTCCTTAAAGAGTATAAGGTAGTACTTAATTACAGTGGGGAAGGAATGATACTTTACGGACTTTTAATCAGTTTTCTCTACTTGTTATTCGGAATTTTAATTGAGTCAGAAAAAGTTAAAAAGATTATTGCTTTAAAAAAGGTTAAGGTAGATTGCGCTAAGGCTGTCCTTACGCTGATCCTTATTATATTTTCCACTATACCATTTGGAAGTTGGATACTATGGTTTGGGATTGACGGTTTTAATGCCATCAATCCATTGAGAAGCTTAGAAATAAGAGCAATAATGGGTGTGTTGGCAGGAATCTTATTGGTCCGATCCCTTAGTGAAAACTAAGCTAAAAATCGCTTCCATACAAATGTTGACACGTTTATAGGAAATTTGCCATATCCACAAGATTTACGAAAATAGACAAAAAATGCCTTGATTCCAATAGTGAAATCAAGACATAAGTCTATTAGCAATTTTTTGCAAGGTGTTTTTGTAATGATTTCCTACATTTGTATTGAAATCCTTTATAACCTATGCAGACAAATACCTAGTGGTATGGGCACAATTTATAGATAGGAAAAACAGTAATTGAAATAAGCAGCGCTATCGGTTATAATGGTTTTTGTCACAAATTTAATAAAGTTGTCTTGCGCCCGTAGCTCAGGGGATAGAGCATTGGTTTCCGGTACCAAGAGTCGGGGGTTCAAATCCCTCCGGGCGCGTTACATTATTTCCAGTAAGCCAAGGACCTCCATATGATATGGAGGTCCTTGGCTTTTTTCTTACGCAATCATACTATTTCGGATTACTCCAAAGTTTTGCTAAAATGACACTATTGAACTTGGAGGTAGCTATGAAAAATAATAATTTACAGCGTTTGGAAAATGCTGAGTTAATACAAGAAGCAGCATCCTTTATAAGAACGTGTTACTTCGAACTTGGGAAAAACGAGATTCAGATTGAGCAACGAATAGATGAAGTGATTTCAGAAATTAACGAAACGGGAACCTATAAGCATAGTTTTGAGGAATTGAGTCATGGAGCAAAAATGGCCTGGCGCAATTCCAATCGTTGCATTGGACGGTTGTTTTGGAATCGCTTGAAGGTGATTGATGCTAGAGAGATCACCGAGGCGTCTGATGTGTTTGATTTGCTTTTTAAGCATATTGTGTTTGCTACAAATAATGGTAAAGTCCAGTCTGCGATTACGATATTTAATGCAGATGCAGGTAACAATCGGACAGTGAGAATCTGGAACCATCAGCTATTACGCTATGCAGGCTATCAAACCGCAGACGGTATCATCGGTGATCCGGCGTCTGTGGCATTTACGGAGCGATGCATGGAGCTTGGCTGGGAGGGAAAGTTTGGTGCGTTTGATATCCTTCCATTAGTGGTGCAAATAGATGAGGATGAACCTCAATGGATGGATATTCCGGCCGATATTATTGTTGAAGTTGTGATCGAGCACCCTAATCATGACCTTTTTGGCGAACGAGAAGTGAAGTGGTATGCAGTGCCGATTATTGCAGATATGCGTCTTGAGATTGGCGGGATCAACTATGGCTGTGCCCCTTTTAACGGCTGGTATATGGGCACGGAGATTGGAGCTAGAAACCTTGCAGATACAGATCGGTACAATTTGTTGCCGGCCGTTGCTGAGCATTTAGGGTTGGACACAAATTCAAACCGTTCTTTGTGGAAAGACGAAGCGCTAGTCGAACTGAACAAAGCTGTTCTCCAATCTTTCCAAAAAGCAGGCGTTACGATCGTTGACCACCATACGGCAGCACAGCAGTTTAAGATGTTTGAAGAAAAAGAGGCAAAAGCAGAACGAGAGCTCACTGGCAGGTGGTCATGGTTAATTCCACCACTGTCACCTGCGTCTACACATATTTTTCATAGCCATTATGATGATCTGACGCAGAAGCCTAATTTCTTTCATCAGTAAAGGACATGTATGGTTATTATCATAATATTTGTTAATGATTCTGTAGAGTAATTATGAAATTGATTCAGTTATCTTAATTTTACAACTTTTTATACTTTTTATATTGACAGTCGAATTTCTGCGTGCTAAACTTCGTATTAATGAAATTGATAATTTAAATTAATTGAATAGTAATTCGTTTTCTTATCCAGAGAGGTGGAGGGACTGGCCCGATGAAACCCGGCAACCATTAAGTATTTTTATATACTTGAAAAGGTGCCAATTCCTGCGAGCGTTATGCTTGGGAGATAAGAGAGACTAACTTTATTAGTATGCCTCTCTGTTTCCGCAGAGAGGCTTTTTTGATGGATATTTTCTTGGAAGGGTGGTAGGTGACGCCGATGAAAGCAACAGTCGCCACATTTAGGGAGACAGGGACAATTGATATTGGTGAACTCGTATTGGAATCAGGAAAGACTCTTCCGAAAGTAGAGCTAGCCTATGAACGAATTGGTTCAACGTCTGATCCTGTTATTCTTATATGCCATGCTTTAACTGGTAGTCAGCATGCTGTAGGAACGGAAGAAAGCCCTGGCTATTGGGCAAATTTAATTAAATCTGGTGGTTATATTGATTCCGACCAGTTTCAAACGATTTCGTTTAACGTATTAGGTGGATGCAATGGTAGCACGGGTCCATTGAGTATTAATCCAATCACAGGAGAAGCTTATCGTACCGATTTTCCTTTTGTTACGGTACGTGACATGGTGAATGCACAATATAAAGCATTAAAGCAGTTAGGAATTGATCATGTAAAGGCAGTTACTGGCGGATCGCTCGGTGGCATGCAGGCGCTAGAATGGGGAATTTTATATCCCGATTATATGGATCTATTATTTCCGGTAGCCGTAACACCTTACCTAAACGATTATGCAATTGCATTTAATAACATTGCTCGATTAGCTATCCTGCAAGATCCAAAATGGAACAACGGTAATTACACTGCTGAAACGATTCCAGAGCACGGGCTTAGCTTAGCGAGAATGATTGGTATGATCACGTATCGCTCCGGAGATTTATTTAATGAACGCTTTGGACGTGAGCAGCGAGCACCAGCAGGAGTTGCGCATGAAGAGATAGCTTATGAAATTGAATCTTACCTTGATTATCAAGGTAAAAAATTAACAAAACGGTTTGATGCCAACAGTTACTTGTATTTATTAAAAGCGATGGATACGTACGATATTGGTCGCGATCGTGGCGGATGGAAAAAAGCAGCTGCACTAATAGAAGCACCAATTTACTCGATTAGTTATAGCGGTGATTTACTCTTCCCGCCAAGAGAATTAAACGCCTTTATCAGCCATATGCAAAGGCTAGGCAAGGAAGCAACCTATTATGAAGTAGGAACGAAATTTGGTCATGATGGGTTTCTTGTAGAATTTGAAAAATGGGCACCGATTATCCAAAGTAAGTTAACGACGAATTAAGGTGTTCAAAAAAAGTGAATAGATATGGATCTCTTATCCAGAGAGGCGGAGGGACTGGCCCGACGAAGCCCGGCAACCATTAAGCTATACGTAGCTTGAGAAGGTGCTAAATCCTGCAGGAATATTATTCCTGGCAGATAAGAGGAGGAATGAAATATTATGCCCTCTTCTTTGGAAGAGGGTTTTTTTATACAGCAAAATTTACTTAGGGGGAATTTACAATGACTGAACATAATACAACGTACGATTTAGAAACACTAACACTACACGGCGGGCAGGCACCCGACCCAACAACAGGCTCAAGAGCAGTACCAATCTATCAAACAACTTCTTACGTATTTCACGATACAGAGCACGCCGAGCGATTATTCGCACTAGATGAGCCAGGGAATATTTATTCGCGTATCGGTAACCCAACGGTCGATGTGTTTGAGAAACGAATGGCGCTTCTAGAGGATGGGGTTGCGGCAGTAGCAACTTCTTCCGGGATGTCAGCTATTACACTATCAATCTTGAATCTGGCAAGTGCAGGAGATGAAATTGTTGCCGGTACGAACCTGTACGGTGGAACATACAATCTTTTCGCAATCACACTGCCAAGGTACGGCATCAATGTTAAATTCGTTGATCCAACCAATCCGGAAAATTTTAAAGAAGCGATCAATGAGAAAACAAAAGCGGTGTTCGGCGAAATAATTGGTAATCCAGGATTACAAGTGTTGGACGTAGAAGCGGTCGCAGCGATTGCTCATGATGCAGGAGTTCCACTAATTGTCGATAATACATTCGCAACACCGTATGTGTGTAAGCCAATTACCTTAGGTGCAGATATCGTTGTACATTCTGCTACAAAATGGATTGGCGGACACGGAACATCAATCGGCGGCATCATTATCGATGGCGGACGCTTTAACTGGAATTCAGAAAAGTACCCAACCTTTACACAACCAGATCCAAGCTATAACGGAATACAGTACGCCGTTGATTTTGGAACACTAGCTTTTATTACGAAGGTTCGTGTGCAATTACTTCGCGATTTCGGGGCAGCACTTAGTCCTTATAATGCATTTCAGCTTATCCAAGGATTAGAAACATTGCATTTACGAGTGGAGCGCCATAACCGTAATGCTGCAGAGCTTGCGACTCACTTGGAAAATCATCCTGCAGTAGATTGGGTTAGCTACCCAGGATTAGAGAGTCATCCGTCACACGAGCTTTCTAAACGAATCTTGAAAGACGGCTTTGGTTCGATGATTGTGTTCGGTATAAAAGGTGGAAAAGAAGCAGGAAGAAAGCTGATTAATAATGTGTCACTTTGGTCACACGTAGCAAACGTAGGGGACGCGAAATCATTAATCATACATCCAGCATCAACAACACACCAACAGTTATCGAAGCAGCAGCTTGAAGAAACAGGCGTTAAAGAAGAACTTGTTCGCCTATCTGTTGGTATTGAGTCAGTAAGAGACATTACAAACGATTTAGATCAAGCATTAGTGAAGGCAACTGGTATTGGAGCATCTGAAAAAACAGAAGTTGTTGTAAATGATGAAGGTGTCATCAAGTGGGCGTTAAGCAGTGCCAACGAACGAACAATAGTGGATGGCAAGGAAGTTACTCGCCAAAAAACATTGGCAGTTGTCGGACTAAGCGGTAAAGAAGCAAGACCAAGCTACCGGTTAGCAAGAAAAATGCAACGTCTTGGTTATAAAATTATTCCGGTTAATCCGAGAGAGACCGAAATTCTTGGTGAAACAGCATATCCAGATTTGAAGAGCGTCCCAGAACCAATTGATATTGTGCAAGTATTTAGAAGCCCAGAAGCAGCAATCGGAATTGCCCATGAAGCAGTTGAAGTGAAGCCGAAGATCTTTTGGTTGCAGGAAGGTGTTGTGTCACCGGAAGCAGCAGAGATTGCAAGAGATGCAGGTTTACAAGTGGTGCATAACCGATGTACGTATAAAGAAGCACAGCGTTTAAGAGGAACAATCAGCACGTATGCATGTGAAATTTAATTAAAAAAACTAGGGGGATTTACAATGAAAAAAAGACCATTGATAGATATTAGAAGTTTTTTGGCGATTGTTGTATTAGGATTAGTGATTGTTTTGGCTACAGGATGCTCTAGCTCGAATGCAAGCTCAGAAGGAAAACCAGAACAAATTAGACTGGATTACGCGTATTACTCTCCAACAAGTTTAGTATTGAAAAAGTTTGGCTGGGCTGAGGAAGAATTTGCAGATGATGATATTGAAGTTACATGGGCATTAAGCCAAGGAAGTAACAAAGCTCTTGAATTCTTAAATAGTGACAGTGTTGATTTTGGCTCAACAGCAGGTGCTGCGGCATTAATGTCCAAAGCAAATGGCGCACCGATCAAGAACGTGTACATTTATTCGAAGCCAGAATGGACGGCAATGGTGACGAATCCAGATTCAGGTATCACGTCTCTACAGGATTTGCGTGGTAAAGAGGTTGCAGCAACAATTGGAACTGACCCTTATATTTTCTTACTTCGTTCACTAGCAGCAGAAGGTGTACCGGTAGATGAAGTAGAAATTGTCAATTTGCAGCATGGTGATGGCGCATCTGCACTTGCATCTGGTTCCGTTGATGCATGGGCTGGCTTGGATCCGCACATGGCACGATTAGAACTAGAATCTGGAGCAGAGCTATTTTACCGAAATGCAGATTTCAACACGTATGGTTTCCTTAACGTAAGAGAAGAATTTGCGGAAAATTATCCTGACTATGTGAACCGCGTGATCAAAGTTTATGAGAAAGCTAGAAACTGGATCATAGAAAATCCAGAAGAAGCAGCAGAATTACTAGCGGAAGAAGCTGGGATTGACGTAGAAGTGGCGAAAAAGCAATTAGAGCGAAATGATTTCTCAGAGCCAATACCAGGCGATGTTCATTACGAAGCAATTGTTGCTGCTGGTAAGGTATTACAAGAAGGCGAAGTTATTGAAGCGGATGTAGATGTGGAAGCTTTAACTACTGAGCTAATTGAGTCTACCTATGCAGAAGAGGTTATCGAGTAAGCAAACTAGATTTACGGAAAAGATAGGAGGGAATCAACATGGCCAAAAATCCAGGTGAAGTAACAGCAGGGTATGTTCCTGGAAAAAGCACCACCAAAACAAAAGCAAAAGAGCGTAGGAAAGGCGCCAGATTGCAAGGATTAGTATTAGGTAGCATTCTGCCGATTCTTTTAATCTTGTTATGGGAGTTGCTAAGTAGATTAGGAGTCTTTCCCTCCTATCAACTTCCATCTCCAACCGTCATTTTAGCGACGATTGCAGAGTTAGCACAAGATGGTTCATTATGGACACACATTGGAATTACCACGTACCGTGTATTCGCCGGGTTCGTTTTAGGAACAGTTGTTGCGTTGATCCTTGGTTCGTTAGTTGGGTTTTACAAAAAAGCAGAGCAGCTGTTTGACCCGATGATTCAAGCGTTCCGATCAATCCCATCACTTGCATGGGTACCATTGTTTATTTTATGGATGGGAATTGGAGAAACATCGAAAGTAACGATGATTGCCGTTGGTGTGTTTTTCCCAGTTTATTTAAATATCGTTAGCGGAATATTAGGTGTTGATAGAAAACTAATTGAAGTTGGAAAAATGTACGGTCTTAATACGTTTACACTCATTCGAAAAATTATCTTACCGGCATCACTTCCTTCATTCCTTGTTGGACTAAGAAGCGGGTTAGGCCTTGGTTGGATGTTCGTTGTAGCAGCAGAGCTAATGGGTGCTAGTAAAGGGTTAGGTTATTTGTTAGTACTAGGGCAAAACACCTTAAGCCCAGAAACAATTATTGCAAGTATTATCTTATTCGCGATTATTGGTAAACTATCGGACTGGATTCTTAAAATAGTAGAAAATCGTTCCTTACACTGGCAGGACCGTATTGGAAAATCATAGGAGGTATGATCATGAGTTTAGAATTAAAAAATGTGAGCAGAACTTTCGGTGACAATACGGTTGTGAAAAATATTACTACATCAGCCGCACCAGGTGAAATTGTTGGTCTGTTAGGTACGAGTGGCTGTGGAAAAAGTACGATATTACGGGCGATTTCAGGATTAGACAATGACTATCAAGGTGAAATATCGATAAATGGTAATACCTCTAAGGAAATACATGATACGACTGGTTTTATTTTTCAAGAACCGCGCTTGTTACCGTGGTTGACCGTATTAGACAACGTCACGTTCGGACTAAAAGGGAAGAAGCAGGAAAAGGAAAAATTAGCTCGACAATATTTGGATAGTGTCGGATTAAAAGACAATGAAGCATTATATCCGAAACAGTTGTCCGGTGGGATGGCGCAACGTGTTGCAATTGCTCGTGCGTTAGTAACTTCCCCAGAAATATTGTTGCTAGATGAACCGTTTAGTGCACTTGATGCATTTACGAAAATGCAGCTTCAGGATTTGTTATTGGACGTCTGGAAAAAATATCAGTCAACGATTGTGTTAGTAACACACGATATTGATGAAGCGACCTATTTATGTGATCGTGTCGTGATCTTACGTGGCCAACCTGGAGAAATTGCCCGGGAAATAACGATAAAAGAACCTCGTCCACGAGCACGAGGAAGCAAGCTTTTAGCAGATTATAAGTCAGAAATTTTGGACAGTTTAGATTTAAACAGAGCACATTTACTTTCATCCTAGCGATAAATCACAAAGGGGGTTGTATTATGTCGACAGATACAAAGGTTATAGCAGCATTATCAGGTGCACACAATCTTGTAGACTATCAAGCAACAAAAGCATCATTTCAATGGGACAATGCTGCACAACAATTAAGTTTTACGAAAACTGGCAAGCTTAATGCAGCCTATGAAACGATCGATCGCCATGTGGCAGAAGGGTATGGCGATAAGGTTGCCTTGCATTATGTGAATGAACACGAAGCTGCCCGATCTTTTACCTTTAAAGAAGTAAAAGATAAAACAGATCATTATGCGGCGATTTTAAAGCAACATGGTGTTAAAAAAGGAGATCGCGTATTTGTTTTCCTTCCGAAGACACCAGAATGCTATATTGCGATTCTTTCTATTATAAAAATTGGTGCGATTGCTGGTCCGTTATTTGAAGCGTTTATGGAAGATGCAGTCAAAGATCGTATCAATGACTGTACGGGAACGGTTCTGATTACGGATCAACAGTTAGTTAAACGTGTTCCAAAGCAAGAAATACCATCATTGGAAACAATATTATTTGTCGAAGGCATCGAGGCAGCCCCGTTTGAAGCAGACAACGTAGAGGAGCTTGTTGAATGGGTTGATCCAGAAGACGGATTAATTATTCATTATACAAGTGGTTCCACAGGCAAGCCTAAAGGCGTGCTACATGCGCATCGTGCCGTTACTCACCATTATCAGTCAGGAAAGTGGGTGTTAGACATTAAGGAAGACGACGTATATTGGTGTACGTCACATCCAGGCTGGGTTACAGGAAGTGTCTATGGTTTATTCGCTCCGTGGTTGAACCGCGCAACGATTGTAATCCAAGGCGGACGCTTTAAAGCGGAAAACTGGTATCAGCTTATTGAAGATTTGAAGGTAACGACTTGGTACAGTGCACCAACGGCATTTCGGATGCTCTTGTCACAAGGAGATTTATATAAAAACTATGATTTATCAACACTAAGACACGTGTTAAGCGTTGGTGAACCGTTAAATCCGGAAGTCATCCATTGGGCGTGGGAATGTTTAGGTGTAAGAATCCACGATACATGGTGGATGACAGAAACTGGCGGGCACTTAATCGTCAACCTCCCATCAGAAACGATCAAACCGGGATCGATGGGGAGAGCATTCCCAGGAATAGAAGTTGGCATTCTTGATGAGCAAGGAAACGTGCTACCATCAGGTTCAGTAGGACAATTAGCCGTGAAAGCCCCTTGGCCAGGATTAATGAAAGAAATCTGGGGAAACAAAGAAAAATTTGATTCCTATTTCCAATATCAAGGCTGGTATATCTCTGGAGATTTAGCGTTGCAGGACGAAGAAGGCTATGTGTTTTTCCAAGGTCGCAGCGATGATATGATCAACTCGGCAGGAGAAAGAATCGGCCCATTTGAAGTGGAAAGTAAATTAATTGAGCACCCAGCAGTTGCAGAGGCGGGAGTAATCGGCAAACCAGATCCATTACGTGGTGAGTTAGTGAAGGCATTCATTACGTTAAGAAATGGATATACCGAATCAAGTGAATTACTAGAAGACATTCGGTTGTTTGTCAGAAATAACTTATCTGCACATGCAGCACCACGTGAGATTGAAGTGCTAGACGAATTACCGAAAACAAAGATAAGCGGCAAGATTTTGCGCCGGAAGTTAAAAGAAGTAGAAATTCAAAAAAGTTTAGCAGCTACGAGTGACGTATGATAATAGCTAAGAGACTTGAATTGGGCAGTTCAGTTGAGGGGTACATTTGTACACCTTGATTGGACTGTTTTTTTGTGTGGATTGGGAAATGTGAGGCTGATTTGTATAAACTTGCTGTGGGAATTTGATGGTTTTGGTTATAGGTGGGATTTTTATGGTAAAATTAGGCATGAGGATTATTGAAATCGCATGACAGGTCAGGTTGTGGGCTTGATCAGGTGAATGAAATTTATCGACTATATTTAAAATATGATCATTGGTACAATCTGGATAAGGTTTATAGCAACAATAGCTGGCATAATTTTCGGATATACATTTCTAGGTAGTTTAAAAGAAAAGTAAAATAACGGGCAGTTGCAATAAAGTATATGAATTTTCAGTAAAGAGGTGGTTGGAATTTGAATAGGGACATAGGTTTTGATAGGAAAAATGCTCTTGAAAAAACATTTAAGCAACAGAAAATTGCATTAAAATTTTTTTTAAGCAACACGTACTTGGTGTTTATAGGAATAGTATGTCATGAAATCCAAGCAATCGCAGATTTTAATTATATTTTGTATGAGATGATATCCAGTGTCGCCAATTTAATGTTTCTCATCCCCGCCCTTTTATTGGTTTATATGTTTTATGGAATAAAGTATTTGCGTATAAGAGGGTTGGGAATTCCAAATTTTAAAACAGGGATTAGAGCATTATTTATTGTTGTTACTACCATTGCGATCTTCTCTTTTACCTATATTCAAATAAATGAGGTTGCAACTTCTGGTGTAATACTTGTTCAAGAAAAATTACAGGAGGACAACAAGTATTACTTAGTCACTTACGATAAAAAAATTGAGGTGACTGAGCATGTATTCAAGTTAACGAGTAAAAACGAAAAGTATATGGGGAGTTATAAATGGAACCATTTATCTCCGACTAAAGCAAAGCTTACTACTATAGAGCCATACTAGTTAAGAATTATCACGTTATGTTGAACCAGAGAACTAACAAGCAATAGGTTTGGAGGTCAATTGGAATGGAAGTAAATAAACGGAATACACCCGCTAAATTGACATTATTCTGTGTAATTTATGCAGTTATAATTATTATTAATAGTTTATTAGTTATTAACTCCCCACATTTATTTGTTAGGGTGTTAAATCTTATCGTTGTAATTGCACTTTCAATAGTTATTGGTGCGTTTATTAGAGAGATTTTTATTTTGAGGAATGCAGAGAGTTCTGAATGAATAAGTACTTTGGTAATAATCTGAGTATTCCAAAGCAGAATGTTCTTGTATGATGTTGATTATCTAACCAGCATGCTGATATTTAAAAGTGCATTTTGAATAATCGATGGTCTATCAAAATAGGGGTGATTATTATTTCGAAAAAGAAAGGATTTATCGGAGCCTTCATAGTATTAGTACTCATTTTTGCTTTTCAATCATTCTTTCTACAAAAAGAGCATAGCCAGATAAAGAATGACACTATTTCGTACTTAGAAAAACAAGGATATGATGAGGAAACGGATATAGAAGAAATATATGTTGTTGAGATCCTTGAATCAGGCGAAGATGACGAAATTATCCACACGGGTGATTATCAAGCGGTTGTGCATTTTCAAGATGAACCGAAGAATGCTTACTTTTATCAATACGAAAAGGATACAAATGAAATAATGCAAACGGATAGTGTTAACGAAGGTACAAATCAAACACCGGATCATATTGAATAGAATTTGAGTGTGCATTACCTCAAGCTCTAATGTAATAGAAAGTATAAATGCAAATTACGGTAGAGCAATATTATACGAAGATGAATCCGACAATACATTTGAATTAGCAAAAGTAAAAGGAACCTTGATTTTTATACCACTACTTAGGTGGTGCATAGAGTATTACGTTGAAGAAACATAACCCTGCCAAGCTGCTGGTTTGGAAAGTAATGAGGAAGATGTTTTTTGTTTGGATTCAGGACTAGAGTAATTGGTAATCACCAACTATTCTCTTTGTGTTAGTTTACAAGTAAGTTTAAACGCATAAAAACCTATCGAACACCCTATAAAGTTTAGTATTATCTTGTCTATGTTGAATACGCCCAATTTAGCAAGGTACTGGGTAAATTCGATAGAAAAACTTAGAATGACTGAAGTAACAATTGTTTGAGTAAATCGTTTGAAGTTGTTAGAAGTAAGGGGAAGTAAAAATCCAAGTGGTATAAACATTAGAACATTTCCTATTGTATTATAAAACCAAGTATCGAAATTATAATGATGAAGATTTAGTATGTAAGTGAATATGGTTTTAAATGGAGTAATGTTATGAGAAACATCAATGTAATCAGCCTGAAGTTTTGGAGAATACCAGCTTACTCCTAAAAAACTAATGATAAACAAAATAATAATATACATAGCAAAAGCTACTTTTAAATATTTGTTTAACCTTGTTATTTCAACATATATAACCTTCATACTTGGATTTCTCCTTTTCTTTTATAGTTCGATAAAGTATATGAACGAATTAGGGCTTGTATGAAAAATATGCAAATTCTATGGACAGATGTCGATTTAATAGTTGGTGCTCTTCAACTAAAGAGAGCTTGACAAATTATGTTATAAGTATTTCTAGTGTGAAAAACAGAAGGAAATTAGAGATTAATCTTAATTTTGTTACCGAGAATTTGAAATAGTGGTATGGGTACAGGTAGATTCGGAAGAACGGTTTACTGACGAGAGCTAAGTCCAATCAGAGATAAATAATTTTACTAAAGGTGCCATTTTTTTAAAGAAAATGGGACTTTTTTCGTTTTGATTCGTCTAAAGAGAAAGTTATGAAAGTTGGTGAGGACGCTTGGAGTCATGGGAAAGGGAAAATGAAATATTAGAAAAATCAAAAGATGAAATAATTGATTATGTTATCAAACAATATGGTGATCAGATTAAACGTATAATTTTCACATACGTTAAAAACTATGAACAAACGGATGATATTTTTCAAGAGTTTCTCATTAAAGTCTATACAAACGTAAGACTATTTAAAGGTAACTCCTCGTTCAAAACATGGTTATGTAGAATTGCAATAAACAAATCCAAAGACTATTTGCGTACTTCTATTCAACGATTCTTCCCATTTAACGATCAAGTAAAGTCAAGGTCCATCGGGAAGTCTGCAGAACAACGTGCAATTGAAAACGAAGAAGATATGGAGGTAGTAAAAGCGATCTTAGCATTGCCAATTAAATACCGAGAAATTTTTGTTCTTAGATTCTACCAGTCTTTTAGTATGAAACAAATTAGTATTTCACTACAACTAAACGAGTCAACCGTTAAAACAAGGATGATGCGTGGCAAAAAGAAACTGCAACAAAAACTAGGAGGTGAATATCTTGAGCGATTTGAATCAGAACCTGAAAAAAGCATTTGACAACTATATTGGCTTAAACACTCTGGTCAAAGATGAAGATAAAGAAAGGTTTTATATGCGCATTAATAAGAAAAAAAAGCATATAAATTGGATACCTAGATTAGCGACAGTAATTGGAGTTATTATTCTGGTATTAGGAGTATATATTGCTTATGATTCATCAATGATTCAATTTGTTGAAGATACTGACATAGTAACAATAGAAGATAAAACAGTGGATTATCCTGAACAAGTGAAAGCAAAAATTGCTGAATTACCAAAGGATGTCCAACATCTGTTAACGGTACCGACGATATTTCCTTCTGACCCAAAAAGTATTACATTCCGAGTTGACCGGAATGCAGATGATCAAATTTTGTCTACCCAATTTTCTTACGGTGGATCAGTAATTGGTTGGGGATTGCATGTAACTACTTGGTATCAAGAGTTTGATAGTAATGGGAAAAATCCTGATAAGATAGTTACACTGAATAGTGGTGCAGAAGCAGAATTAAGAGGAGATAACAGTTCCAAGTCTATTGAGTGGACAGGAAAGGATGATCTTCGGCATCAGATCATGATCATGGAATTGAAATCAAAGACTACATTTGATGATTTGATAAATATTGCGAATTCAATGGAATAGGAGTATTAAAACGTTTTCCTGGAGGAAGTAATGGTACCTAAAGAAATGCGAGAAATATCGTGGTAGTTAGTCTGATTAACCAAACGGTACGATCGTGAAACAAAGAGTTCATAAAGTATCCGCTCCTATTGCACTATTGGCGTTCCTTCAAATAGAAAGGAACGCTTTTTCATTATAACCCCATATAAAAGGATATTTATGGTAACATTAAAATAACCATAAAATCGGTTTACTACGTGAGGTGAAAAAATGATAGGTGTTTTATCTTTTATTATTATTGTTTTGCTGATTTGTCTGTTTATATTTTTTGATAGGAGCAAATTGTTATTTGGTATTTTACTAGGTGGTATGATAAATCTCATAATATCTCTATTTGTAATATTCATTGGGTTAAGTCTTAACATGGATGTTAATGTTGCAACTAATATTGCAATATTAGTTTCTGTAGCAACTTTAAGTTGCACCGTTGTTATATGTACCTTAGTACTTTTAGAAAAAATAGCTTCCCTCAATAAGGAATAATTTTAATGACCGGAAAGATTACATGAAATGAGGGTCTACAACCTTGTTCCATTAACACTGAAAGTAAAGTTTAGGGCTGTTTCTAAAAGTACCATAAATTATTTGACCGTATCCCCTGCCTTAACTCATGACCTTTCAAATATAAAGTTTAAATTCAAAGAATACAAAATGCCCTTCCAAATGCCAACAGGCTTTGATTTGTTATTCAAGCGGATAATTAAATTTTAGCCAAAGGAAAGCTAAATTGAAAAAGGAGTGATCAGTTTTGCGTGTAGCATACAGTATTATAAGAGAAATTCACAGGAAAAATTTCCTGCCTGAACCAAATGATTATGGACTAAAGGAATACGAATTTAGAAACTTTATTTTTTTGTTAGAGCAAGAAGGGTTTTTGGAAAGAGTATTGAGGGCTAATGATCAATATTCTTTGAAACCAGCGCGGTTAACTAAAAAGGGAATGGCATTATTAGAAAGCAATAAACACTATGAAAAAAATTATCCTGATAGAAGTTCATTAAAAAAATGGGTACAAGTAGATAAAAGACGAAATTCAAATGGTGCTGAAGAAGACAATATATAATTCCAACAAGTGACGTCAATAGTGAATTTTATTCTAGAAAATAATCAAAATATTCACTCTTTTTATTTGCATGTGTAAAAAGATATCATATTAGGCCTGGATGATGTTGATTCAGATCTCACTGGTGGTCGTAGAAGCAAGAAACCATAAACATGTATCTTAGTGTTTCATCGGAGGACAAGCTTACATGGTATACCATTGGATCAAAATTTTTATAGGTTTGCCTGAAATATCTCGAAATGAATTTGATGTTTCTGAAACAAAATAATCCACCTCGTCGCTATGAGATGTTAAGAAAATGGGTTTTAAATTTTTACTACGATGACCAAGGAGATTCAGACTCTCCTTTACGGCAAGCGGAAATTAAGACAACGGTTATGGCATCAAAATTTATCATATCAATAAAAAAATGGGACCAAAAAATATGATGCTACGTCTAATAAGTAAAGGTGGGTGATATGGTGAGTGAGTTCGGTAAGATACCGGAAACGAATTTATTTGAGTCAATATTGCAAAAATATGGAGAAGATGTAAAACGTCTTATTTTCCTTTACGTTAAAAATATTACAGTAACGGATGATTTGTGGCAGGAAGTATTTATAAAAATATATAATAACTTGGAACGATATGAAAACAAATCATCTATTAAAACTTGGATTTATCAGATTGCAATCAATCAGTGTCGTGACTATTTTAGAAGCTGGCATCGTACAAAAGTGGTCCTAGGGGATTTCGTTGACAGACAAAGTACCTCAAGTGTAGAGGAGATCGTGGTCAAAGGTGATGAATCGATTTTTATTGCTAAAAAAGTATTATCATTGTCCATCAAGTATCGTGAAGTTATCATACTATTTTATTATAAAGAGTTAAAGGTTAAGGAAGTTAGCAGTATCTTAAATTTAAATGAATCAACTGTAAAAACTAGAATTTCTAGGGGAAGGGATCTGTTACGGAAAAAGTTAGGAGGTGTTGATCTTGAATAACAAAATTAAGAAAAGCTTGGATGATTATATTGGATCCGATAATTTATTTTCGAACAAAGATAAAGAAGAACTGTATTCAAGGTTAACGACAAAGCAACAAAAGCAGTTTTATACTCATAAATCTTATAATCTTAAAAACGTTTTACTCAGTTTAGTATTAGTTTCTATTTTATTTTTAATCGGATATATGACTGTAACTGAAATACAGAAGGATAGGATAAATAGCTCCGGTGAACCTAATAGTATCATAGATGAGAACGACACCACTAACATACCTGTTGGAGATTTTACAGTTTATGAAGACGTGTTAACAGCAGAAGATATAGAAGTAGAT
Organism: Radiobacillus sp. PE A8.2; assembly: GCF_045635475.1. NCBI lineage: Bacteria > Bacillati > Bacillota > Bacilli > Caryophanales > Bacillaceae > Radiobacillus > Radiobacillus sp. PE A8.2. Next base: position 53,728 of record NZ_JBJGXI010000022.1, read on the forward strand.
ATCGACGGAGATGGTCAAAATGAGCGGATTATTTTAAATATTTCTCCAGCACCAGTACCAGATCCAGATAATGAAGGTCAGTACCTTTGGGACAGCAGCCAGGTATGGCAGTTACTGGTGCAAGATGAAGGGGAATATTATACTTTATTCGATGACCACGTACATGGGTTGGCTGAAATGTATGTGGTAAATGAAGAGAATAATCAAAATGCTATTGTATTTCAGCAAAAAGGTACAAATATGAACTTGTCTGTATTCAGATATAAGGATGGTTACTTTGAAAAATCAGTAGTATACAATTCAGGAATGATTCTTCATCGCTCTGCGATTAAATAGAATTAAAAAATAAGGCTGTTTTCGTCTGTATTGTTCCTTGGATACAAGCAAAATTCTGATTTGTTAAAATATATTATAGAAAATCGAGAAGCGAGGTGTAAGGTATGATCAAAAACTTTAGCTTTTGGTCTATATGTCTAGTAATCATAGGTTTGTTCTTAGCGATTGAACCATTTTCATCTCTTAATTTACCGTTAATCACAAATTGGTATGGCGTTTTCGTAGGAGCAATCCTATATTTAATTGGATTTGTTTTATCACTTTTTGCTATTGTCAGACAAGAAAAAGGGGTAACAAAGTATATTTCACTTATTTCTATGTTCTTTGCATTATATTGTGTTGTTACTTTGTTAATCAATATAGGTAGAATTTAAAGAGACTGCTTGTAGCGGTCTTTTTATAATTTTATCTATGGCAATTTAATCAATTAATCCGAAACGTTTTGCATTAAGGTTTCGTACAGTAATTAAGGAGGGATTAGATTGCGAAGAGAAAAAGAGAATCCCGAAAGAACCAGAGAGCGAATCCATCAAGAAGAGTTAAAAAGAAATCCTGCTGGAAACATTCACGGTGGTGGACTACCTGATTTAGTTGGTGGTTTAAGTTGGAAAGGTACAGGAATGCTTATTCTGATAATGATATTAGGATTTATAATATATGCCGTATTCTTTCGATAAAGAATGCTATTAAACTCCTTAATTGCACAATTACCTATCTATTCTAAAGCTGTCTTATAAAAGAATCTTTTAACAAGACTTATATAAATTTTAAAAATAAATTCAAAATGATTATTTGTACTTTTAGGAGGGGTACTATTCTGAAAAAAGTATTCAGTGTTTTAGCAGTGATTTTGGGAATGACAATTTTACTTTATTTGATGGTTGGCAATTACCACGACATTCAACTAGCATCACAAAGAGCATCAGGGGATATCATCAATCTACTAACGACAATGTCTTTGTGGGCATTCCTATTTGGTGTATTGATGGAATGGAACGGTTTAAGAAAGCTTGTCAGAGGAAAGTTTACATTGAATTGGCAACTTCTTATTCCAACAGTGATATTGTCTGTTCTTATGTTTATTCCAACTATCTATTGGTATTTGTGGTATGGGGGGACAGATAATGTATATCCTGATATTTTCGCACTGCCTGAAACACATATGGTTTTATCGGTGTTAGCAGGAACGATGTTGGTTCGTTCTTTTGTAGATAATAAGTAAATTTTTATGCACTTATTTGGCTATTTTCACAACCGACAAGTAAGCAACCATTTATGGAAAAACACTCTAAAAACCGTAGCATCTAGATTCTAAAATGAAAGGGAGGATAAAATGGGGGAAACCCAATGGGATATACAAGAAGTGAAACGTTTAAAAAAGAAGCAAGTAATTCAATACAATCTCGCAATGCTATTAGTATTTGTGCTGTTTGGTTATTTTGTTGAGATTGGAAAAGTTTCCATGATTTTCGTAATGTTTTGCGTGCTTTGCTGGATAATTGCAGTTACCTCGTTATACACGCTAAATACAGGAAAGCCGGTCGGTACAAAGACAAATAAGCGGTTGCAGGAATTTGACAGAGACCGTTTGGGAGAGAAACGTTGGAAGCGTAGAACAATGATAGGTGCTGTCCTTATTAGTGTAGTGAGTGTTGCTTTAACAGTGTTTTTGTTTTATACAAATTTTGAGAATTCAAGGATGGAATTCCCTCGCGATGCCTTCCCACTTATCGGTGTGTGGGTAGGATATAATTTAGGTGAGCTGGTTAGAATCAGTAATTTGTAATTAAATATCGGAAAATTCACTCTTCTGTTATGCTAAACACAACCCCATTAATTGTTCAAACTAGTGAGGTGATTGATCATTGAAATCGTGTTTGGAAGGAGGGGACACTACTGAAAAAGATCAGGAACGTTCTAGTTATTAGTTTGATAGTGTTTGTATTTGTATCTGTAATTTCAATTATTTTTACTTCCAGTTTAAACAGACATGTCATTGGTGTAGCTGGAATTATTGTAGGTTTTATTTTAATCTTGCCAGCTATAAAAATTCACCGTTTGATATTCTTTGCAAGTCGAGCTAACCATGCAGATGTGATTTTCCCAGATGAACACTTACAACAAAAAATGTACAAAGAATATGAAAAGAAAGAAAACGAAAATACAAATTCAGAATCAAAATTGGTGATCGATTCACTAGGTTACTCAGGGCTTTTAATTATGATTGTTTGTATTTTTATCGTTCCTTTGTGATGTATAAAAGAGTAGTTGAATTTAATAAACACATCAAATATCTATTATGAAGGAGATAAGAGAATTGACAATCAGGTATATTTCTTGGAGAGTAATGCTTACGACAATGCTCTTGGCGGGAGTTTTATTAACAACTGTTTTTGATAAGAGTATTTATGGAAGTATTTTGCTCGTGTGCGCTTTAAATATCCTTTTCATAGTTCATCATTTTGAAAATACAGAATAAAAGCAGATGATCTTTATGAGTAAATCTTTTCTAATAGATTTTTTCGTTAAATTATTTAAAATCCCGCAGTTTAATCTAATTCTTTAATAAATGCTGCCTCGAAATGCTAACTTCTGGGAGTATGCACCCTTGCTATAGAAAACACCAACACCATGCAGAGAGAGAGCAGGTGGCAATGCGCAACTTAAGATTTTAAGCGGCCACACGGGACCTTATTTCACTTAATTTGACATTTATGTTGGTTTGGCGGCCACCAGAGACCTTATTTATTAAGTGCAACATACACCAACATCAATTTTACTCAAATAAGCGCACTGGTGTCCGCACAATTTTAATTATGCCTTTTTTGTCACAGATAAGCGCCGGGGTGTCCGTCAACGAAAACGAACTCACGGAATTCACCCTTCATGAAGTTATGCCGCACTGCGCTCCTCGGCCCAACCTTAGCATAATTCACGGTCATATATTAGCTCTCACTCCACTACTAATTTCACTAAAATCCCTTTGTGTATGACCCTCTTATTAGGCTATATTAAGTGTAGTATGCGATAATTAACTTATCAGTTTAAAAAGTATCTTGGAGGTTGGTTTATTTGCCAATTGGTATTTCTAAGTCTAGAAAAGTAGTCGTTGTTGGTACTGGATTTGTTGGCTCAAGCTATGCGTATTCATTAGTGAATCAAGGGATTGCTAATGAATTAGTACTCGTTGATTTGAATAAGGAAAAGGCAGAAGGGGAGGCGCGCGATTTAAATCACGGGATGCCGTTTGGTTTTCCGATGCGTATTCGTTCCGGTGGATATGAGGAATGTAGTGATGCCGATTTAGTAGTAATAACTGCTGGTGCGAACCAAGCTCCAGGGGAGACGCGTTTAGATTTGGTTAGTAAAAATGCGAAGATCTTCAAAACGATTGTAACGAGTATTATGGAAACTGGCTTTCAAGGAATATTCGTCGTGGCTACGAATCCAGTCGACATTCTAAGTCATGTTACGTTAAGCGTGTCTGGTTTGCCAAAAGAACGTGTAATTGGATCTGGGACAATCTTAGATACTGCGCGTTTCCGTTATTTATTAAGTGAACATTTTCAAGTCGATTCTCGTAATGTACATGCTTATATTATTGGTGAACACGGTGATTCCGAATTGGCTGTTTGGAGTCATGTGCAAATCGGTGGTGTGCCATTAAAACGTTATGCTAAATTAGACAACGTTGAAGAAAATAAGGATATGCAATTGATCTTTGAAAATGTACGTGATGCTGCCTATCATATTATTGAGCGTAAAGGTGCCACCTATTATGGAATTGGTATGGGACTAGCGAGATTAACGAAGGCAATTCTAGATAATGAAAACTCCATTATTACCGTGTCGACATTGCTAGAAGGGGAATACGGATTAGATAACGTGTTTTTAGGTGTACCTGCTGTCGTCAATCAGTATGGTGTGCGTGAGATTTTAGAATTGGAACTTAATCCACAAGAACAAGCTAAACTAGAAAAATCAGGAAAAATCCTTAAAGAACTTACAGAAAAAGTACTATAAGATATAACCTTGGAGATGAACAATCATAAAAACAATCAAGTTTTATACAAAAAAACAGTGCCCACTATGTGAGGAGGCCAAGGACCTCCTCCTCTCCTTGCAACCAGAATTCACTTTTCAACTAGAAGAAATTGATATTTATGAGGATGATCAATTATTAGAAGCATATCAGTTAATGATCCCGGTGATTGAAGTGGATGAAAAGCAAGTAACCTATGGGAACATTGACTTAGCAGCGGTGATTGAAGCGTTAGCGTAAAAAGAAGTAGAAAATTGTTGTGGTAAAACACACCATCTGATACAATAATAGTTGCAAGAGGAAATTTTTTTGCTGCTTGTGGGACATAATACGACTAGCAGGGACATATTCTACCCGGAACATAAATAGAAGGAGATAATTTATGAGAGCACTCATTGATCTTCAAAAAAAATTATTCCCTGATTTGCTCGATATCATGCAGCGAAGATATGTCATTTTGCATTATATTCAACTGATGGAGCCAATTGGTAGGCGAAGCTTAGCTGATCATATTGGTATGGCAGAAAGAATCGTTAGATCTGAAATTGAGTTTTTTAACAAGCATGATCTCGTTTATGTGACAACGAAAGGGATGCACCTTACACTATCAGGCAGGGAAGTATTAGAGCAGCTTGCTACATTCATGAAAGAAGTTAGCGGGTTTAGCGTTTTAGAATCGCATATTAAGGAAACATTACAATTGAAGCAAGTAATTGTCGTTCCTGGTAATAGTGATGAGCAAGATTGGGTAAAACAAGAGTTAGGAAAAGCTTGCGTACACTATCTTAAATCTGTCGTTACTTCCAATCAAACGATTGCTGTTACAGGTGGAACAACGATGGCTGCTGTTGCTGACATGATGACACCGTTAGAAAAGGCAAAGGATTGTATGTTTGTGCCTGCTCGTGGAGGACTTGGCGAACGGGTAGAAAATCAAGCAAATACGATTTGCGCGAAGATGGCGAATAAAGCGAATGGGGAATATCGATTGTTGCATGTTCCAGATCCATTAAGTGAGGAATCTTATCAATCGATTATTGGTGAGCCATCCGTAAAAGAGATATTAAACTTAATACGAGAATCCAATGTAGTCATTCATGGAATTGGAAATGCGTTAACGATGGCTAAGCGTAGGAAAGCGTCAGAACAAGTGATTGATAAACTTGTATCTGAACAAGCAGTGAGCGAAGCATTTGGGTATTATTTTAATGACAGTGGTGAGGTAGTCCATAAAGTTCGCACTGTTGGAATGCAAATGGAGGACCTGCAATTTACAAACTGTGTTATTGCTGTCGCAGGCGGTAAGTCAAAAACAAAAGCGATCACGTCCTATTTTAATCAGGGTAGAAGTGATATTTTGATTACCGATGAAGCAGCAGCGAAAGAGTTAATAAGGGAATTTTCCCTTTAATATATATATTTAATTATCCAAGGAGGAAAAATGATGACTGTAAAAGTTGGTATTAATGGATTTGGTCGTATTGGCCGTAACGTATTTCGTCAAGCTTTAAAAAACAATGAGGTGGAAGTAGTAGCGGTTAACGATTTAACTGATGCTAATATGCTTGCACACCTGTTGAAATATGATACTGTTCACGGAAAGCTAGAAGAAGAAGTTACTGTAAATGGTACTAATTTAGTTGTAGCTGGTAAAGAAATTAAAGTACTTTCTGAGCGCGATCCTGCTAACCTTGGTTGGGGAGATCTTGGTGTAGAAGTAGTAATCGAATCTACTGGTCGTTTCACAAAGCGTGAAGACGCAAGCAAGCACCTTGATGCTGGCGCGAAAAAAGTCGTTATCTCTGCTCCTGCTAACGGAGAAGACTTAACAATCGTAATGGGTGTTAACGAAGATAAATATGATGCAGCTAGCCACCACGTGCTTTCTAACGCATCTTGTACAACAAACTGTCTTGCACCATTCGCGAAAGTACTTAATGATAGCTTCGGTCTTAAGCGTGGTATGATGACAACTGTACACTCATACACAAATGATCAACAAATTCTTGATTTGCCACACAAAGACTACCGTCGTGCTCGTGCGGCAGCAGAAAACATTATCCCAACAAGCACTGGAGCTGCAAAAGCAGTATCATTAGTTCTTCCTGAATTAAAAGGAAAATTAAATGGTATGGCAATGCGTGTACCTACTCCAGACGGTTCATTAGTTGACCTTGTTGCTGAATTAGATAAAGACGTAACTGCTGAAGAAGTTAACGCAGCATTCAAAGAAGCATCTGAAGGTAAAATGAAAGGTATTCTTGGTTACAGTGAAGAGCCTTTAGTATCTGCTGACTATGTTGGCGATCCACATTCTTCTACTATTGATGCATTATCTACAATGGTAATGGAAGGTAACATGGTTAAAGTTGTATCTTGGTATGACAACGAAATGGGTTACTCTTCTCGTTGTGTAGATTTAGCTGTTTATTTGAAAAAACAAGGCCTATAATAGATATAAATAGACAAAGATAATGGGAGGGGGATCTATCCTCCTCCTGTTTTCATCTTGTCTAAAAAACGTACATAATAACTGAATGTAAGGAGGCAGATTTTAATGAATAAACAAACGATTCGTGATTTAGATGTTAACGGTAAAAAAGTGTTCTGTCGTGTTGATTTCAACGTGCCAATGAACGAAGGACAAGTAACAGATGATACAAGAATCAAAGCTGCACTTCCAACAATTCAACACCTTGTTGACCAAGGGGCTAAGGTTATTCTTGCTAGTCACTTAGGTCGCCCTAAAGGTGCAGTAGTAGAAGAACTTCGCTTAGACGCTGTTGCAAAACGCCTTAGCGATTTACTTGGCAAAACAGTAACAAAAACGGATGAAGTATCTGGTTCAGAAGTGGACGAAGCAATTGCTGGTTTAGGTAATGGCGATGTTCTATTAATTGAAAACGTTCGTTTCCATCCAGGCGAAACAAAAAATGATCCTGAATTAGCAAAAGCATTTGCAAGTATGGCAGATTATTTTGTTAATGATGCGTTTGGTGCAGCACACCGTGCTCATGCGTCAACGGCAGGTATTGCTGAACACGTACCATCTGCAGCAGGTTTCTTACTTGAAAAAGAATTAGAAGTACTAGGTAAAGCGTTGTCCAATCCGGACCGTCCATTCACAGCTATTATTGGTGGGGCGAAGGTTAAGGACAAAATTGGTGTAATCGATAATCTACTTGATAAAGTAGACAACTTAATTATCGGTGGTGGATTAGCTTATACTTTCATTAAGGCACAAGGCTATGAAATCGGAAAATCTCTATTAGAAGAAGACAAAATTGAGTTAGCAAAAGAATTTATGCAAAAAGCGAAAGACAATGGTGTTAATTTACTATTGCCTGTTGATGTAGTAGTTGCAGATGATTTTTCTAATGATGCGAATAAAAAAGAAGTAAATATCGATAGCATTCCAGCTGATTGGGAAGCATTAGATATTGGACCGAAAACACGTGAGCAATACAGCCAAATTGTTAAAGATTCGAAGCTAGTCATTTGGAATGGTCCAATGGGTGTATTTGAAATAGAAGCATTTGCAAATGGTACAAAAGCTGTAGCAGATGCACTTGCGAATACAGCTGGCTATACAGTAATCGGTGGCGGTGACTCTGCAGCGGCTGTAGAGAAATTCCACTATGCGGAACAAATGGATCATATCTCTACTGGTGGCGGCGCATCGCTAGAGTTTATGGAAGGTAAAGTATTACCAGGCGTAGATGCTTTAAGCGATAAATAAAGGAGAGGTGTTCGTATGCGTAAGAAAGTGATTGCAGGTAACTGGAAAATGAACAAGGTACGTGAAGAGGCAGAGCAGTTTATTGCAGATGTGAAAAATAGCGTTCCATCTTATGACAAAGTAGAATCTGTTGTTTGTGCACCATTTCCATATTTAGCAGGACTCGTTGACAAAGCTGCAGGCACAGACGTAAAAGTTGCTGCTCAGAATATGCACTTTGAAGATAATGGAGCTTACACGGGTGAAGTTAGCCCAGTCATGCTAAAAGATATCGGTGTTACTTACGTTGTACTTGGTCACTCTGAGCGTCGTGAATATTTTGCTGAAACCGATGAAACAGTAAACAAAAAAGCACACGCGGCTTTCAATCATGGTTTAACACCGATTGTTTGTGTTGGGGAAACGTTAGAACAACGTGAGAGCAACGAAACAATGACACTTGTAGAAGATCAAGTGAAAAAGGCGTTAGCTGGATTAAGCGAAGCACAAGTAAAAGAAACGATCATTGCTTATGAACCTATTTGGGCAATTGGAACTGGAAAGACAGCTACTTCAGAGCAAGCAAATGAAGTATGCACACATATTCGTCAAGTTGTTGCAGCAGCTGTATCAAGCGACGCTGCAGAAGCAGTTCGCATTCAATACGGCGGTAGTGTAAAAACTGCCAACGTTGATGAGCTACTTTCACAATCAGATATCGACGGCGCATTAGTCGGCGGTGCAAGCCTTGAGGCTGATTCGTTCTTAAAGCTTGTGGAGGCTGGTGCAAAATGAGTCAGGATAAACTAGCTGCGCTCATCATTTTGGATGGATTTGCGTGTCGTGACGAACTGAAAGGTAATGCTGTCAAACAAGCAAATACACCAAACTTTGATCGCTATTGGAACAAATACGCGCATAACCAGCTACAAGCTAGCGGTGAAGCGGTAGGACTTCCAGAAGGTCAGATGGGTAATTCAGAAGTTGGTCACTTAAATATTGGTGCAGGTCGAATCGTTTATCAAAGCTTAACACGAGTAAACCTATCGATTCGCGAAGGCGACTTCTACGAAAATCAAGTGTTAAAAAATGCAGTGAAGCATGCGAAAGATAATGATAAAGCATTACATGTGTTTGGATTATTATCAGATGGCGGTGTACACAGCCATATTGAACACTTATATGCTGTTTTAAAATTAGCGTCTGCTCAAGATCTGAAGAGAGTGTATGTTCACGCTTTTCTTGACGGAAGAGACGTTGGTCAAAAGTCAGCTGAAAAGTACATTAGAGCAGCACTTGAAACAATGGCGGATTATGGCGTAGGTGAATTTGCAACCATTTCCGGACGTTATTACAGCATGGACCGTGATAAACGTTGGGACCGTGTTAAAAAGGCTTACGATGCGATGGTTTATGGTGAAGGTCCTAAATATACCGATCCATTCAAGATTGTTGAAGATAACTATGCAAATGGTATCTATGATGAGTTCGTTTTACCATCTGTTATTACAGATGAAACTGGTGCACCAAAAGCAACCATTGAAGACCAAGATTCTGTAATCTTTTACAACTTCCGACCAGATCGTGCGATTCAAATTTCACGTACGTTTGCTAATGAAGATTTTCGTGATTTTGAACGCGGCGACAAAGCACCAAAGGATCTTCACTTTGTATGCATGACAAACTTTAGTGAAACAGTCGATGGTTTAGTTGCATATAAGCCTGTAAACTTAGACAACACAGTTGGAGAAGTTTTAGCACAAAATAATCTAAATCAATTACGTATTGCTGAAACCGAGAAATATCCACACGTTACTTTCTTTATGAGTGGCGGACGTGAAAAGGAATTTCCAGGTGAAAAGCGAATCTTAATTGATTCTCCAAAGGTAGCTACCTATGATTTACAGCCAGAAATGAGTGCTTATGAAGTAACAGATGCATTATTAAAAGAACTTGATGAAGGTAACCAAAATGCGATTTTGTTAAACTTTGCAAATCCAGATATGGTTGGCCACTCTGGTATGCTTGAGCCTACAATCAAAGCAATTGAAACGGTTGATGAGTGTCTTGGTAAAATCGTTGATAAGATAACCGAAAAAGGTGGGTATGCTATTATTACAGCAGACCACGGTAACTCGGATGAAGTGATTACGATGGATGATAAGCCAATGACTGCTCACACAACGAACCCCGTACCAGTGATTGTAACGAAAGATGGTATTGAGCTTCGCGATGGTGGAAAACTTGGGGATTTAGCTCCAACCTTATTAGATTTACTAGATGTTGAAAAGCCGAAAGAAATGACTGGAATCTCATTAATTAAAAAATAACCATATATAAAAGGAGAATGAAACCATGCCTTATATTACAGACGTTTATGCTCGCGAAGTATTAGATTCTCGTGGTAACCCAACAATAGAAGTAGAAATTTTAACAGACTCAGGTGCTTTTGGTAGAGCTTTAGTACCAAGTGGTGCTTCAACTGGTGAGCACGAAGCAGTTGAATTACGTGACGGTGACAAATCAAGATACCTTGGTAAAGGCGTTTTAAAAGCAGTAGAAAACGTAAACGAAGTTATTGCACCTGAACTTCTAGGTTTAGATGTTACACGTCAAGTTGTGATTGATGAGCTATTGATCGAGCTTGATGGTACAGAAAACAAAGGGAAATTAGGCGCTAACGCAATTCTTGGTGTTTCTATGGCTGCTGCACATGCTGCTTCTGAATACCTTGGTGTTCCATTGTATGCGTACTTAGGTGGTTTCAATGCAAAAACACTTCCAACACCAATGATGAACATCGTTAACGGTGGAGAGCATGCTGACAACAACGTAGACATTCAAGAATTCATGATCATGCCTGTAGGTGCACCATCTTTCCGTGAAGCATTACGTATGGGTGCAGAAATCTTCCACAGCTTGAAAAAAGTGCTTAGCGGTAAAGGCTTAAACACTGCTGTAGGTGATGAAGGTGGTTTCGCACCGAACCTTGGTTCAAACGAAGAAGCACTTTCTACAATCATCGAAGCAATCGAAGCTGCTGGTTACAAGCCAGGTGAAGAAGTAATGCTTGCAATGGACGTAGCATCTTCTGAGTTCTACGAAGATGGTAAGTACAACCTTAAAGGTGAAGGCGTTGTTCGTACTTCTGAAGAAATGGTTGCATGGTATGAAGAAATGATCAACAAGTACCCGATCATCTCTATTGAAGATGGTCTTGATGAAAACGACTGGGAAGGTCACAAGTTATTAACAGATCGTATCGGTGACCGCGTACAGCTTGTTGGTGACGACTTGTTCGTTACAAACACGAAGCGTCTGAAGCAAGGTATTGAGCAAGGTGTAGGTAACTCCATCCTTGTTAAAGTGAACCAAATCGGTACACTAACTGAAACTTTCGAAGCAATTGAAATGGCTAAGCGTGCAGGATATACTGCAGTTATCTCCCACCGTTCTGGTGAAACAGAAGATGCTACAATCGCTGATATCGCTGTTGCAACAAACGCTGGACAAATCAAAACAGGTGCACCGTCTCGTACAGACCGTGTAGCGAAGTACAACCAACTTCTACGTATCGAAGACGAGCTTGTTGGAACTAGCGTTTACGCTGGTAAAAGTGCATTTTACAACTTGAATAAATAATAGAAGTTTTTAAAAGGAAAACGCTCAGAGTAGAGGCATACTCTGAGCGTTTTTTTTGTTTTCTGTGTGATGTGAATGGGGGAACGGGGGGTCAGGTTTACTGTTTCAGATTTATGTGAAAAAGCTTCAGGTCGTGCTGAGACGATAAACTTAACCTAGGGTTACAATAACTCTCAATTTTCTGGTAATATGGAACAAAAGGTCCGGTAATGAGAAATGGAACAGTGGATCAGGTTTGCTGTTTTAGGTCTATGTTGAAAAACTTGAGGTCCTGCTGGAACGAGAAGCCTGACCCCGTGTTCCATTATTTGGGGGGGATTTGATGCAATTTAAAAAAGGTATTATCTTATTAACCGTTTTATCCATAATTATGTTGGCGAGCTGTTCTCTATCTAAAGGGTTAGAAGTCTCTAAGGAAGAGCAAATAGATATCTGGGAAAAGAAAGCTGGTGACGGTTATTCCATTCATGTATTCATTGAAAAAAATCCTATTCCTGATGAGGTTGACGTTATTTGGGATTACAAGAAATATGAAAATTGGTCATCATTAAGTATTCATCGAGGTATCCAACGTATTGGGGATGATGATACAACAGTTGATTACTTAGAAGCGTTTAATGAGGAAGGCTATCCATTTTATGTTGTAGTATCAAAAGATGGTATTAAATTACAGACCCATGCTGTAAGTGAGGTTAAACGTTTCTTTGAAGAATTTGGTGGTAAGTTAAACTAACGGATGCAATAGCGGAATGGAACGGAGGGTCAGGTTTACTGTTTCAGTTCTCTGTGGGTCCTGCTGGAACGATAAACCTGACCTCGCGTTCCACCTGACCCCGCGTTCCACCCCTTCTGTTTTGACACACATATTAGAAACTGCTAATATGATAATAACATAACATATTAGTAAAATCTAATGTATTAGGAGGGAAATTATGTTAAAAGTTGATATCGATACAAAAGTAAAGTTTTTGCATGGATTTTCCCATAAAACACGGATTCAAATACTTGAATGTATAAAAGACGATGAAAAAACGGTATCACAAATTGTGATGGATATAGAAGGGAATCAATCAAACATTTCGCAGCACCTTGCTTGTTTAAAGGGATGTGGAATTATTGTTGGCAGACAGGAAGGGAAATATATATATTATAGTTTGCGGAATCAACAAGTTCGTGATTTATTATCGATGTTTGATGAAGTACTCGTAGATGTTGAAAATGATGTTGCTTCCTGTGATAAACATCTTGGAGGCGGTGATTGTTAAATGTCCGATACGTGTTGTAGTTCAAATAATACTGAAATAACGAAGAATGATACAGAAGCTTGTTGTAGTATGCAGACTAATGAAAAGACAACACAAGCGAATGAAACAGAGTCATGTTGCGGTAATCAACCATCCGTTCAAGAAATATCGATTACTGAAACAAACGCATCTTGCTGTAATAGTCAGGCCGCGATAACCCAGTCAGATTGTTGTTCGACACAAGCAACAATGGAAGAAGTAACGGAAAGTAGAACTACGTGCTGCAGTAGTGAAAAAAATAAAGAGCACGATCAAACAAACTGTTGTTCTAGTAACTCAGATTCGGCTGATACGGGTCAGGCACCAACTGCTCAAGGTGAGAAAATTGAATACAGAATTCATGGCATGGATTGTCCCTCATGTGCGGCAACAATAGAGAAAGGATTAAGTGGCTTAAATAGCATCCATGAAGCAAAGGTAATTTACAACACTGCAAAGTTACAAGTCACCGGTAAAGATCGTTCATCCTTTGATCATGTTGAAGAAACTGTAAAGAAACTTGGTTTCACAGCCGAACCAATCCAAAAAAACAAAAATGTCCGAACGTATCATGTCGAGGGCATGGACTGTGGAAGTTGTGCACTGAGTATTGAAAAACACATAAATACATTGCCAGCTGTTAAAAGTGCAAGCGTAAGTTTTTCTTCTGGGAAAATGAAAGTAGAACACGAAAACAGTGTCGAGGATATTGTCTCAGAAGTATCTAAAATCGGTTACAAAGCTTCTTTACTTGAACGTAATTCGAAACCAAATGAGACGGATAAACCAAAAGGGGAGTATAAGTCAATTACCTTTTCCGGTATCTTAATTGCATTAGGTTTTATTGGTTCTTATACGGTATTATCCCCAATCGTTTCAACGATTCTTTATGCTATTGCTATTGTTATTATTGGTCATAAACCAGTAAAAAGTGCTTACTATGCTATAAAAAGTCGTTCTCTAGATATGAATGTATTGATGTCAACTGCCGCGATTGGAGCTGCAATCATTGGAGAGTGGTTTGAGGGGGCAACCGTTGTCTGGTTATTCGCATTAGGTACTGCTCTTCAAAATAGATCGATGGAACAAACGAGAAAATCAATCCGTAATTTAATGGACCTTGCACCATCAGAAGCGTGGATTAAGGTTGGTTCTGAACTCGTTAAAAAGCCTGTTTATGACGTGTCAGTTGGGGAAATCGTGGTAATTAAACCTGGCGATAGAATTCCATTAGACGGTGAAATTATTCAAGGTGAAACGAGTGTGAATCAAGCTCCTATTACAGGTGAGTCTATCCCGGTTGATAAACTAGCTGGTGATATTGTTTACGCTGGTACCATTAACGAAAGTGGATCGATTGAAATTAAAGTGACAAAACTGGTTGAAGATACGACCATCTCGAAGATCATTCATTTAGTTGAAGAAGCACAAGAACAACGAGCTCCTACACAGGCGTTTATTGATAAATTTGCTAGTATTTATACTCCTATTGTATTTGCTGCGGCACTAGCTGTAATTGTTCTTCCACCATTAGTTGGTATGGGAAGTTGGAGTGAATGGGTGTATAAAGGGCTTGCGTTACTAGTTGTTGCCTGTCCTTGTGCCTTAGTTATATCTACACCAGTTGCTATTGTATCAGCGATTGGAAATGCGGCAAAGAACGGTGTATTAATTAAAGGTGGTACGTTTTTAGAAAAAGCAGGTGCAATAAAAGCAATCGCTTTTGATAAAACCGGTACACTAACAGAAGGAAAACCAAAAGTTTCTGACATCAAAGCCTTATCTATCTCAGAAGAAGAATTAATCTCAATTGCTTTAACGTTAGAAGACTACTCTACCCATCCGATTGCCAAGACGGTTGTCGCTTATGCGAAAGACAAAGGACTGCAGGCTAAAGACGGTGAATTATTTAAAAGTATAACTGGAAAAGGCGTGCAAGCGACGATTGACGGAACTGTCTTTTACGCTGGAAATATAAAGCTTTTTGAAGAAATGGATGTATCCTTGGATTTTATCCAAAACGAATTACAACAATTACAAAGTCAGGGTAAAACAGTTGTGATCATTGGGACAGAAACAGAACTATTAGGTGTGATCTCTGTCGCAGATACGATCCGAAAAACAACTGTCGATGCCTTAAACGGTTTGAAAAAAGTAGGCATAGACCAAGTAGTAATGTTAACAGGAGATAACGAAGGTACAGCAAAAATGATCTCGAAAGAAGCAAATGTAAGTCGCTATTTTGCTGAACTAATGCCAGAAGATAAAGTAGATGCAATTAAACAATTACAAAAAGAAGGCTACAAAGTCGCAATGGTAGGGGACGGCATAAACGATGCTCCTGCTTTAGCCACATCTGATCTCGGAATTGCCATGGGCGGTGCAGGAACAGATACAGCAATGGAAACAGCAGATATCATCTTAATGGCCGATAACCTAGAAAAGCTACCACATACAATAAAACTTAGCAGAAAAGCTCTAGCAATCATTAAACAAAATATTTGGTTCTCATTAATCGTAAAATTTATTGCACTAATCCTAATATTTCCGGGATGGCTTACACTTTGGATGGCAGTCCTGAGTGATACAGGTGCTGCAGTCATTGTCATCTTAAATGCGTTACGCCTATTAAGAGTAAAGGGATAAATGGGTACAGGGGAACGGAGGGTCAGGTTTACTGTTTCAGGTTTATGTGGAAAAGTTTAAGGCACTTATGGAACGATAAACCTGACCCCGCATTCCATTAACATAAAGTAAAAATACTTCTCTCAAGGGAGGATCTTCATTGAATAATAAAACACACCAACAATTATCCTTTGATAGCCTTTTTGTTCATTTGGAAGAAGAAACAAAAGCTACGAACGCGATAACAACAACGAAGCCACAGACCGCTGATTATAAAAGAAACAGACAAACGTTTCCAATTGATCTAATTATTGATTTTGAAAAATTTATCGGTTATATCGAACAGCATCAAATTAAACTAACGAAAACAAAAAGATATATCGCAAAACAGCATTTACCATATATTAATGAACAATTGTCTTTACAAGCAGCAGATGTGACTCACAATTCCCAGCAAGAATACTATCCATATATTCATTTCCTCTTTCACTTGGCCTTAAGCGGAGAATTGCTTTTGAGACATGAGGATGGATTGATCATAACCGATAGGTGGCATCTATTTAAGGAGCTTTCCGAGACAGAAAAATATTGCTTTTTGTTGGAAATATTCTGGGTCGATCTTGATTGGTTATCCCTTTCTAATCAAGCGGATTATAGATCGGTACCTATGATGCTGCCAGACGTACTTGACAAGCTTATCGATGAACGTGCAGAACATTCACTGCAGCTTGATCGCAATCCACTGCTCGCGTCCTTGATTTCTGGTTGGCATTATTTTTTATTATATTTTGAATGGTTGGGTTTATGGATTTGTGAAACAGACCAGGATAAAATGGATTGTCATAAGGTAAGCTCTTACTATTTTGCCAAAACAATTACGCTAACGACATTTGGTACTAAAGTAATTCCAATCTTAATGCATGAACGAGAGCTGTATCAATGGAATATCCCTATACGGCGATGGACATGCGGAGAATGGAATCCAGTACCTGGTACACCAATCTTTGATGAAGTCGATTCGACAGATGAAAAGCAGACACCAGACCAATTTTATAAAGCGTTTGTTCCGCTTTTTCCAGGTGGTGACCTGACAGGCTCTTTACCTAGATATGATGGTAACTTCGTAAGTGGCACATATATATTTAAAGTTTCGTTTGATACGAACGTTTGGCGGAAAGTGGTATTAACTGCAAGCCATACGATGGAGGATTTGCATCATATCATTATTAAATCCTACCAGTTTTATGATGATCATCTATATTCCTTCTTTTTGGACGGCCGCAAATGGTCAGACTATTGCGTTGTGGCACCATTAGGAGATGCGGATAAGCCAAGTGCAGCAGAAGTCAAAATTGGTTCGATTGGCTTACGGCAAGGACAGCAATTTATGTATTTGTTCGATTACGGGGATGAGTGGACATTTACAGTGACAGTAGACGATCTCCAAGAAGGAGAGTCTCAAGGCATGATGCCTTATATAAAAGAAGAAAAAGGTCATGGTCCACAGCAATATGTTGATTTGGATTGAGTTAGTGCGAAGAGTGGAACGGAGGGTCAGGTTTACTGTTTCAGGTCTATGTGAAAAAGTTTAAGGCACTGCTGGAACGATAAACCTGACCCCGCGTTCCACAGACTTGATTTTCTATTGAAATAGTGATAAATTATTTTAAATAAAATAAAATCTAAAAGCAACGATAGAGAAGAGTAAATATTTAGGAAGCTTCAGAGAGCTGGTGGTTGGTGAGAACCAGTGTGGAATAAATATTGAATGGGCTCTTGAGCAGCAACCCGAAAGTCACCAAGTAGGAGTTGACGTGTAAATCCACACGTTACAAATGGATCACGTATGATTTAATACGTTATAGAGTGATTTAATATGTGATAAAAATATTAAATAAATATGGGTGGTACCGCGGTCCAATCGTCCCTTTTTAAGAGGCGATTGGATTTTTTTTATTTTTCCTGAAAAAAGTTTTGGAGGAGTATTTAGTTGACCTTTTACAACTTGATGTGGGTACAAATGGCAAAAAGTCAGTTATTTTCTCGGGTGAACAACCAAGTGGAACAATTACAATAGGGACCAATTTGGGAGTTAGCATGTAAAGTTTTACGTAGTAATTTTTTAGTGAGAAGTATAATTTTCGGAATTATTAAAAATGTTGATGTTAATTATTAATAAGGAGGTAGTTCCATGGATGATAAATTTACACTTTATAACCTAAAAGTAGAGGTGATCGCAACAGATCAGCCAATGGTATGCAATCATAAGGAAGGTTCCTATTTCTTAGTGGAAGGAGAGGATCTTATCTTTCCAGAACATAATGCCTTTTCGATGTATGCGTTAAGTGCAATATTACCATTGCTTCCTGCAAAACAGCGGATGCTACATAAGAATGATTGGATGTTGTCTGATAGTCTCATTGCCTGTCCGGATCCAAACTGTGGGGCAAGATTTAAGATTACTAGAACAAAGACAAAAGAATTCAGTCATGCAGATTGTACAATCGAACCTATACATAAAGGGGCTACGGAATAATGGTAGAAAGATTTGAACTAGCAAAAGACTATACAATTAGTAGAGTGATTAACGGATGCTGGCAATTATCAGAAGGACATAGCTTAAAAACTGAACTAGATATGAAAGATGTGATGAAGGCTTTTCATATGCTTGCTGAAAAAGGCTTTACTACATTTGATTGTGCAGATATCTATACGGGCACGGAAGAATTACTTGGAGAATTTTTAACAGAACTAAAATCAGGGAGTACCCTTTCGCCGCATGATATTCAAATTCATACAAAGTATGTACCAGATATAAATTTGCTCGATAAGGTAGATTACAGTTACACCGAAAAAATAATTGATCGAAGCCTTAAGCGTCAAAAACGCGATGTATTGGATCTTGTCCAGTTTCATTGGTGGGATTACAGCGTGCCCGGGTTTGTGGAGACAGCTTATGATCTGTTGAAACTGAAAGAAAAAGGAAAGATTCGTAATATCGCGCTTACAAACTTTGATACGAAGCATTTATCCGAAATTGTGGATGCGGGAGTACCGATCGTATCTATTCAAAATCAATACTCGGTTTTTGATCGTCGTGTAGAAAAAGAATTATTACCATACTGTAAAAGTAAAGGGATCCATTTATTATGCTATGGTACATTATCAGGTGGGCTACTCGCTGAAAAATGGATCGGCAAGGAAAAGATTGATCCTGATAATCGTTCACAGGTTAAATATTTGCAGGTAATGGAAGAAACCTTAGGCTGGGATGGATATCAACAATTGTTGTTATTGCTTGAGAGAATGGCTAAAAAGTATGCTGTCAATATTGCGCATATCGCTACAAAATATATATTAAGTCAAGAAGGTGTAGGGGCTTCTATTATTGGTGTTAGAAATAGCAGACATGTGGAATCCAATGCTCACATCTTTACTTTTGAACTCGAACAAGCTGATATTGATGAAATTAAACAATTTTTAGGCAACTTTACGATATTAGAAGGGGAGCCATTCGAGCTAGAACGTACCGCTGGTTCAAAATTTAGGAATATTATGAAAATGAATTTAAATGAGAAATAAATGAGTTCATTTCATACACGGTTATTTTCATCCACATCAAGTTTGAGGATCGTTTAATTCAGCTAGATGTGGATGGCGAAAGATCGGTATTAAAGTTTAGTATAGAGAAAAATTTATTATGGATGAGGAGAGTTCACTATGAATCAAAAGCTTGAATTTAAAGGTGGTTGGGGTATTGCGTTTATCCCAGTTGCGATCTTCCTGTTTTTCTGTGTCTTATATTTTATTGTTTTCAAAGCATTCGAAATGCATGCACTTGGCATGGGCGCTTTAGTTGCTTTAATCATCGGTGCTATTTTTGTGAAAAAAGGAAACTATGAGCGTTATTGGAATTCCGTTTACGATGGAGTAAGAGAGGCTGTACCGATCCTCGTGCTGCTACTCGTTATTGGGATGTTTGCGCAGCTGATTAAAACGACGAACATTTCCGGCGGTTTTGTATGGATTGCCAGTCTGCTAAATGTGGATGGAGGCTTGTTCACCGCATTAACATTTTTAGCCGTGTGTATCATTGCAACGGCTACTGGATCATCGATTGGAACGATGTTTACCTGTTTTCCAATTTTTTATCCAGCGGGTGTATTATTAGGATGCGATCCTGCTCTCCTTGCAGGTGCAATTGTTAGTGGTGCAATATTCGGGGATAACTTAGCACCTATTTCGGATACGACGATTATCTCTGCAGGAACGCAAGCGTACACAAAGAAGAAGGGTGTTGCTGAATTGGGCGGCGTTGTTGCCTCGCGATTCAAGTATTCCATCATCGCAGGTGTTATCACTTTTATTTTGTTTTGGATTTTTGGCGGCGCTGGAACGCTCAGTGGGAACGCATCGGATATTCTTGCTGAAAATACGAACCCAGTGACCTTGGTGATGCTCATTCCAGTAGCGATTATGTTAATCGTTGCAATCAAGTTCCGTAATATTTATATAGCGATTACGGTTGGGCTTGTTTTAGGAACGATTACAGGTTTAGTATTTAACCTGTTGACGTTTGACGATATTATTTCTGTTGTAGATGGTGTTCCCGCAGGATACTTATCGGCAGGTGTTAGCAGTATGATGGGCACAGTAATATTAGTACTTGCTGTCTATGGGATCATGGGTGTAGTTTCTGGTGCGGGTGTGCTTGAAAAAGTAACAAGTGGCATCCTAAATAGTAAGTTGTGCAAATCGGTCCGGGGTGCAGAAATTGCAATGATGTTAGGTATTTCATTCACAACTTTGATATTCGGTGGTGTAACTAGTGCATCGATGGCTACATTTGGAAAGGTACAGAATGAAATTGGCAAACGTGTCGGTCTGCATCCATACCGTCGTGCGAATCTATTGGATGGTTTTGCAAATTCGATTGTGCTAGTCGTCCCGTTTCTAAGTGTATTTGTCTTCATCGGTACTTTACTTACACAAGGTTATGATTTTGTTGAACCACTCTTATTAACAGAAATCAGTAGCGGTTTAATTTATTGTATGATTCTGTTCCTTGTTCTATTATTCTCTGTAATCACAGGATGGGGCCGCGAATATGAAGGTCCAGATGGGAAAGCAGTTAGCAAACCTTAAAGTGGAACAGAGGGTCAGTTTTACTGTTTCAGGTTTATGTGGAAAAGCTTAAGGTCCTGCTGGAACGATAAAACTGACCCCGCGTTCCAAACAAAAACCATTCTTAATTAATGTAAGAATGGTTTTATAGTTTTTCTGAATATGATTCTATTATTGAAACAATATCTGAGAATGTGTATTTATGATTTACCATATCTACTGTAAAATCTTGCTCTTCATGGATACCCATAGTCCATCGATAATGGTTTATTTTTAAGAAAACAATTAATGAAGCTAGAGCTGTTGGTTTATTTGCATTGTGAAAGGCATAATTCTTAGCGATTGATTCAAAAAGTGCAGCAGCCTTTTCGTAAATAGTAGGGTAAGCATCACTACCAAACACGGATTGTTTTGGTCGATTAATAGCGGAGTCAAGTAGATTTGGATCCTTTACTCCTAACGGTTCATCAGGGGAATATAAACGGATTTGTACAGTGTTAATAGCAATGATTTGGTTAGTTGTAAGATATATAACATCATCCATTATCTATTCACTAATCCTTTAAACGCTTTGTCATGCTCATTGATCACATCATTTAATATTTCCATGAATTCTGCATCGACTCCTTCAGGAAGCGTTACCTTTTCTTTTTTTCTCAAAACAATCCTGCCATCCTTCACTTCAACTTGAACATCATCTCCTTGTGCTAAGCCTACTTGTTTGAGTAATTCAATGGGAAGAGTGATTCCGAAGCTATTTCCAATCTTAGTAACTTTTCTTTCAAATTGTCCCAAAAGATCACATCCTTGTTATTGTTGTTATAACGATTATAACACATATAAGTGACAGGAACAGAGGGTCAGGTTTACTGTTCTGGTCTATGTGAAAAAGTTTAAGGTCCTGCTGGAACGAGAAAACTGACCCCGCGTTCCATTGGGAAAATAGTACTAAAAAGTGCAAGTGATGTAAAAATATGGTGAAACTACCAAAAGCGTGTGATATATTATCATAGATTAGTAGAGTAGTCAAATTGAAAATTGGGGAAGAGGGATAGGCTTGAGCGAGTGTGTGATTGAATTAAAGAGCATTTGTAAAAGTTATGGTGAAGTCAGAGCTGTTAATGATATTTCACTAACGGTGAACAAAGGGGAAGTATTTGGAATTATCGGTGCAAACGGTGCTGGAAAATCTACAACAATGGAAATTATGATGGGACTTCGTAAACCCGATGCTGGTTCTGTTAATATTCTTGGCTTTGACTTAAAGGATGAACCTAGTGAAATTAAACAGAGAATTGGTATTCAATTACAGAAAACCGCATTGTATGATCGCATCAAAGTGAAAGAAGCTTTGCAATTATTCAGTTCTTATTATAAAAAGACACGTGACCAAAAAGAGATTATTAACATGCTAGGGCTTGAACCTTATTTGAATAAGTATGTTAAAAACCTGTCAGGTGGTTGGCAACAGCGTACTTCAT
Organism: Radiobacillus sp. PE A8.2; assembly: GCF_045635475.1. Taxonomy (NCBI): domain Bacteria; kingdom Bacillati; phylum Bacillota; class Bacilli; order Caryophanales; family Bacillaceae; genus Radiobacillus; species Radiobacillus sp. PE A8.2. Next base: position 75,979 of record NZ_JBJGXI010000022.1, read on the forward strand.
TAGCTCTAGCTTTAATAAATGACCCCGAGATTATCTTCCTAGATGAACCAACAACCGGTCTTGATCCAGAAGCACGCCGAGAATTATGGGCTTGTATTAATCGATATCGAGAAGAAGGAAAAACCATTTTACTTTCTACACACTACATGGATGAAGCACAAAGACATTGTGATCGAATAGCAATCATTAAGAAGGGTGAACTGGTTGCTTGTGACAAACCAGAAGTTCTAGTGAGCACGCTTAACATCGCTGACGGAACAATGGAAGACGTTTACATGCAAATGGCCGTTGGTTCTTAATAGGAGGGATTTCAGATGAACTTTATATTAACACATACAAAAATGGAATTGAAGCTGTTTTTTAGAGAAACAATGGCGGTAATGTTCACGTTCATTGTACCTGCAGCCTGTTTTGTCGTATTTGGATTAATGTTCAAAAATAATAATTATGATGGACTCGATTATTTTCAGGCCTATATACCAAGCATGATTTCGATTATCATTTTTACTACCGCATTTTTCTCAATGGGATTGCAAATTGTTATAGATCGGGAAAAAGGTGTGTACAAACGTTTACAAGGAACGCCGTTAAATCAAAGCGCGATTTTTACGGCAACTATTATAAAAGGTTTTCTTGCTATCTATATCGGTGCTATAGAAATATTATTAATTGCAAAGTTTGGCTTCGGTTCCGAATTAACAAGTTCTGCATTTGAATTTTTTATCGCTTTAACGTATTGCTCTATTACATTTTTTGCGATTGGCTTTATTGTCTCAAGTCTTGCGAAACGCATGCAAACTGCTCTAGGCATTGCGATGGTTGCAATGTATCCGATGTTCTTTTTGTCAGGTGCAACACTGCCGATTGAAACGTTCCCAGAATTTCTACAGAAAGCGGCCTACGCTGTACCACTAACTTATGTAGTCAATGTGTTACGGGACGGTTGGAATGGCACTTTATTTACGAGTGGAGCAGTCATAGATCTATTGGTGTTGTTAGGTATTTTAGGTGTTTCTTCTATTATTGGTATTAAATATTTCCGCTGGTCGGACTAAAATGAAAACGCTCAATTTGAGCGTTTTTTTACTTTTATCTATGTTAAGGCTCATTGCTGATTGGAAAAGAAGTGTCAGGAGGCAGTGAGCAGTGAGCATTTCCCTGTTTCTATGTGTGGTTATTTGTTATTGGTCTATTTTAAATAGAGCATGCTGAGATTACAACTTCACTGTAAGCTGCAATTACTTAAAGAAGAGCTATAACAACAGTAGCTGAGCTAACGCGACAGTGGGGTCTGATACTGTTCTTGCTGGCACGAGGAACCTGACCCCGCGTTCCACTCCCTCCTACCTCACCGATAAATTTTCAAGCTTTTTTCACCCAACATAAACACCTAACTCCCCCTTCCAAACGATTATAGTGATGAAAGTCAAATAAAAGGAGGAAAAAACATGGAAAGATGTACAATCACAGTGAAGGAAGTAGCCAAGTATTTAGGGGTGCACACGGACACGATTTATGACTTGGTTCGGGAAGGGAGTTTCCCGCACATCCGGTTCGGGCGCAAGATTCTATTCTCGAAGCAGGCGGTCGATGTTTGGATTTCGGAACAGGTGAACTGCACAACTGCAAGCAGCGAGGTAGGTGATCAAAATGGCTTATAGTCCAGAGTTAAGTGCATTTTCAAATTGGTTGTTAGAAAAACATATGCCTTCAACTAAAGAAGTCTCATTTTGTTACGCGTTGTTTGCCAAAAAAGTAGTCAAGCGAAGTCCTGGGGAATTTAAGCTCACGGACGATGAATTGAATCGCCAGTCAAAATTATCCGAACAGGAAATAGTGAAAGCAAGAAAACAGGTTGTGGACCTTGGATATATTCGCTATACACCAATCGGAAACAAGACAGGCATGTATGAACTGGTCGATTACGAAACGCATCTATACAAAGTATTGGGCGACATGGCATAACTTTATGAGCAATAGCTGTCGCAGCTCCCCCTAAAAAAACTCAACTCAGTGCTGCACAGCTAATCATCAAGCACCACCACCCATATCGAAATAATGAAGAAGAACCAAACATGATAAAAAGCTACCTAAACGAAATAAATGCATTCCAAACATGATTATCGTTAAACCGCTTATCGACAAAAGGAATAAGATGCTTTTACGAAAGTATACAATATGATATTTTTATACAAAATCGGTATCAATTGATACTGTTTATGGTATAATGGTATTAATTGATACCGATTTTTGGGATCAATGGCCGGGGAAAAAGCGTATTTAACCTTAAAAAACATAAAGATGCTAGAGAAACCGAGACGCTAAAAATAATGATGTAGCGCAAAAGTAGTGGGAAAAAGTGACCCAATTGCAAAAGGCGCAAACCAAAAATAAAAGAAAAGCGTAGATTTGAGAAAGCGTGAATCAAACTGAAACCAATAAATAACGCAGAACCGGAGGGATAAAAGATGCACTATTCATTTTTAAAGGAGAGGAAGCAACTTGCAAAATGTAAGAGCATTTCTATACGAAGCAAAGAAATTGGTTTCAGTTGGACGTAAAGTTTTTATTAAAAGAAAAGGATATGAGTTACCTGATGGAACTCAAATAAATTATCTTCAAGCCTTGCTAGATTTGGATATTGGGAATATCGATGAAGCATGGGGATATGTTCTAAGTTTGTCGCCAAATCATTATCATGCAGGTCCAATTCCAGACAGAGATCGTCCTGATAGCAACGATATGTGGGTTTTCAAAAGAAAAATAAACGACATCGATGCTTATATAAAATTGAAAATTGATAACCGTGGATGTGTTTGTATTTCTTTTCATGAAGATTGGGGATAAAAATAGCCACCTGGACTTTACCAAATGTCTGACAAGGTCTAATAACTTAATTTTATAAAAGGGATTTGTATAACCTAAATCTGATTTAATGTGAAAATTATAGCAAAGAGTTGTATAGTCTGGTTAAGAATAGTTAAGAGAAGTATAGTCTAGTTAAGAGATAAAAGGAGAGATCCCTTGATGAGCAAGGTATTATGGTGCGAAGTGTGCCAAAAAGAAGTGCAGCCACGCATTATCTTAAAAGACGAGATGTATAAGTATAAAGGAGAAACGATTGAAGTTAATGCAAAAGTCGCTACTTGCCCTATTTGTGGAACAGAATTACCAGATGATGAGCTAGATGGTGCGATTATGGAAGAAGTTCAAAGAATTTATATGGATCGAATGGACTTAACCTTTGAAGATATAAGAAATATAAGAGCTGAATATGGATTATCAATGGAGTTATTTGCAAAAATTCTTGGTTGGGGCAAAGCGACAGTTGTGAGGTATGAAGGTGGTAAAGTACCGTCTTCCTCACATATTTCCATTTTAAAAAGACTTAAAGAAAAACCAGAAGAACTAGAAAACTATTATCATTTAAATCGAGATAAGTTCTCAGAAAAAGAACAAGTCAAAATTGAAAAAGCATTCAAGAACATGGATTCTGAAGTAATCGAGCGTACTTTAATAGACGTTCTAAAAAGGCACTATAATAATCATGAGCAAACGATTGATGCGGGGTTTAATTCCTTTTCTGTTGATAAAGTTATTCAAATGATTTTGTTCTTTTCTGAGTCAGGCGTTAACAAAACTGTGTTGCTAAAATACTTGTTTTATTCAGATTTTTTATATTTTAAGCGTTCGCTCATATCTATGAGTGGATTAAGCTACTTAAAGTATAAACATGGCCCTGTACCGTTGAAATATGATTTACTACTTAATACCTTACAAGAAACTGGATATATTGAGATTGATGAAGAGGATAACGAAGACTTTATACGAATCACAATTAAATCTAATGATGAATTTGACGAAGAACTGTTTGATTCTTCGGAACTTGAAGTATTACAGAAAGTAAAAGAGTTCTTTAAAGGATATGGGTCAGGAAAGATAAGTGAATTCTCCCATGAAGAAGATGGTTGGAAGTACACGGAATTAAACAAGATAATTTCATATGACTATGCAGAGCGCTTGCAACTGGATTAAATTATTAGAGGGTCTGGTGACAGGCCCTTTTTGTAACACTTATCTATTCGCGGCGTTTGTATAGTATATCTTCAATACGTTATTATAGAATTAATAATAAGAAGCAGGTAGCTAAACCTGCTAAATGGTACATATGTCGCATTATAATTATAATAACAACTGCTACTTAAAAAGACCGGGCAAATAACGCCGGTCCATTTCCAGTTAGAAAACCATATACTCCCAACCATGATTCCTTTATATTGTCTAGCTGCTGCCACGTTATCGCCTTAAAATCAATCGGCAGTTAATTCATACAATCGATCTTCCGCCTCTATTCGATCATACTTATCCGAAGCATTTTCAATTGCTTTTTTATATAAAAAAATGGCACGTTCCTTGTCCGGTTTTTTGGAACGCATTTCGTGATTATATAAATCACCCCACCGAATGTAAGTCCAAGGATTATTTGGATCCTCTTGGATATGATTTTCGAAAACAAGGTTAGATTCCTCGTATTCCCCTAAGCCAAATAATGCTTCTCCTTTTGCTACAGTCATATTACGGATCATTGATGAATCAGAGTCAGGGAATTTTTCCAAAAATTCATTTGTAAAATTCTTTCTCAGGTTCTTGTATTTCGTATCATATCTTCCTGCATTTGCTAGAGCCATTTCAAAATCTTGAACCCAGTTGCTGTAAAATTGAATTATCAGTGGACTAGTTATACGATCCAATTCTCTAATATCAGTTAACTGCTTGTCTTCTATCCATTGTAGTGTTTTCTGCCATACTTCCATCCATTTTTCGACAGCTCGTTCTTCCTGATTGAACTGTTCATCATCATAGCCCTCTTGCATCAAATCATCTATCTGTTCTAGTAACGGATGAGTTGGTGCTAATCGAGCAGCTAACACTTTGATCGCTAAGAAAGCAAAATCAATCATAGGATCGTTACTATTTAAACGATATCGTTTCTCCCATTCTCTTAGTAAGTCGTCAACCGATTTTACATTACTTATTTCTTGTTTAAATTCATCCTCAGTTATTGGGATACCAAATCCCGTTAGATGATCCATAATAGCATCTGAATCCAAATTGTTTACATCTTCCTCTGTCCATCGATAGTTTGAAGCGACTATTGGACTCTTAGTGACATCTTCCTGTTTATGAATACAACACTTTTTATACTTTTTTCCACTTCCACATGGGCAGGGAGCGTTTCTTCCTACATCCATAGCGTGTATCTCCTTTATATTTTTTTGCTATTCGATTCGACGTAATGCGTCGAATACAACTCTTCCATATGAGAATTGCCCGTTTTAGAGAATCGTAGTTTTTTCTTCGGTCCCTTCCCCCAAGAATTATAAACTGTAATGGAGGCTTTCAGGTTATGTTCCATTGCGAATCTCTTTAACATGTGTAGTGCATGATTGAGTTTTCCTAGATTTCCAACGATTACTCGTTCCAGATAGGGAATTCTCTTTAACCGCCAATCTTCTACTTGTTTGTGTGTGAGCCTTTCCATTTTCACTAAGAGATCAACGGGGCTGATGAAACCCTTTTCCTCTAACAATTCCGTAGCATGACGGTATACGCTTTGTTCAATTTTTTTCTTACTCATGTTTACATCCTTTACTATCAATATAGTTAAATTATAGCGT
>NZ_JBJGXI010000023.1:0-78996 GCF_045635475.1 Radiobacillus sp. PE A8.2
TGAATCCGCTCTTATGCGCTTAATAGATGAATTATGCTATGATATTAGTAATTAAATATCTATGTAAAGGAGATATATATGAGTGAAAAAGATGTAGAACTCTATTATCGGATTCAACAAGATGATAAACATGCACTTGAACAGCTTTATGATTGTTATGAAAAGCTGCTGTTCTCTTTTTCTTATAAATTAACTGGAAACAGGGAATTATCGGAGGAAGTGGTACAAGAAGTGTTTATTAAGGTCTGGACGAAAAAAGGAATCTACAATGAAAAGAAGGGTAAATTTTCTTCTTGGTTATTGACCGTTGCCCGCAATACAGGAATAGATATTATGCGGAAAAAGAAGGAGTCTACATATACTTTAGAGGAACGAGATTCACTAAACAGTAATGACCCTTCGCCTGAAGATATTGTTGAATGGAAAGAAGAAGGAACGCGTCTTAGAGAAGCAGTGTCACAGCTAGGAAAAGATCAACAAGAGATTGTTGATATGTTTTATTTTAAGGGACTATCACAGCAAAAAATTGCCGATAACTGCCAAATCCCACTCGGGACAGTAAAAGGGCGAGTCCGGTTAGCGTTGCAGCACCTTAAAAGAAACCTATCACATCATAATGAAAGGAAGGTGTGAAGCTATGCGACATGTTAATTGTGAACTTTTAATAGATTACTTTAATGGTGAATTGGATGATGTAACATTTAAAAAATATGAAGAGCATTTGGAGCAATGCGAAAGTTGCAAAGAAGAACTTGCAGAACTTCATTCACTAACAGCAGACCTTCCTTATGCTTCGGAACCAATCACACCACCAAGTGGAATGAAAGATAGAATATTAGACAATGTATTTTCTACAGAAACAGAAAGTAGTAAGACTTTTGATGATAAACAAGAGAAGCCAAAGAAAAAGGTTATTCAATCAAAGAAAAGTTGGGTTACACCACTACTAGCAGCTTCCTTATTGTTTTCGTTAATTGGTAATGGATTTCAGCTTTTTAATAATGAAAGTCCTTCACCTGAGGATTCTATTTTGACGGAAAGTACGGATCAACTTTTCAAAACAGTGAGGCTGAATCCCTCGGATACAGTTAATTCAGAAGCTGTTGCATCGATGATTGAAAAAGATAATAGAATGGACCTTGTCGTTCAGGCCAGTGCCTTACAAGCATTAGAAGGAACGCAAACATATCAAGTTTGGTTACTAGAGGATGGAAAACCATATCGAGCAGGTACATTTGTACCTAACCAAGACGGAGTAGGAGCAGTTTCTTATACGGTTGATTATGCTGGTGAGCACCAATGGGATACAGTTGCCATTACACTAGAACCAACAGCAGACAGTGAGCTACCGCAAGGAGATATCATCCTAAGTTCAGAATTATAGGTTGGATGGTTTTGAACGAAAATCCAAAGTTGAATACGCAAAGGAAACAGGAGTGGATAAACGTCCTCTCCTGTTTTCTTTGTGTATTTTTGGTTGCTTTAAGTTTCATTTTTTTGTGATCCATATGCAGTTTTTATTCGTATGCTTATAAATATTGAATCGCCCTATGATTCGTTTAGATGGTGATCACATGAAACAGTAAGATAAGGAGCGATGTATATGAAAACGTGGATAATCATGATAGCAGTTCTCTTATTAGCTGTCATCCTCACCGGATGCGCTGGAGAAGAGACAGAAGGTACGGTAAAAGAAGATGATACAGTCGAAATGGAAAGTAGTGAACCAGATAAGTCAAGTGAAGACACATCTTCAACAGCATCAGCAACTAAACAAACAAATAACACGATAACAAGCCCTGAGATTATTCGGGATGATCGAGAAGGTATTAATCCAGCCACCCTTGAGATCCCCGCTATTGATGTAAAAGCAGAAGTGGAGAAGGTAGGTTTGTTAGAGAACGGGCAAATGGGTGTTCCTGAGGGAAGTGAGAATGTTGCTTGGTTTGAACCGGGTCCTAAGCCAGGTGAACCGGGAAATTCCGTTATTGCAGGACATGTGGATGATCTTGTAAATCCTGCAGTGTTTTATAATTTACACAAATTAGAACAAGGAGACAAAATCTACGTTACTGCGCAAGATGGAAAAAAACTAACTTTTGTTGTGAGAAATAAAGAGGTCTACCCACGTCAGGATGCTCCATTAGAAGACGTGTTTGGATTTACGTATCGTAGTATGTTGAACTTAATTACTTGCACGGGGGATTATAACGATGAAACTACTGAAAGGGCAGATAGATTAGTAGTTTTTACAGAACTAGTAAAGAATTAAAATTTTTTTCTGAAATTACTGATCCAAATTTATTTATCAATCGTAAGCTTTATGAAAATCACAAAGGGAGTGTTCCTTATTTAACAAAATGTAATTTTAAAAAAGTTATTTTAAAGTGATCTATTTTATTTCTTACGACGTTAGCTAAGTAGTTAACAAAAAGAAAGAAATACAACACAATTAAAGGAGAGGTTAAGTTATGAAAAAAATCAATTGGATGAAAGGGTTAATGGCAGCAACATTAAGTTTCGCTTTAATCATACCAACGGCAGGCGGTATGGTAAGTGCAGCAACGAATGACGATGAGCCATCGGTAGCAACAGCTGGAGTGGAATTGCGTTCTACACTAGGTCATTTAATGAGTGAACACGGTTATTTAGCAATTGAAGCGATGAGAAAAGGTGCCCAAGGTTCCGCGGATTTTGAAGCTTCAACCAATGCATTAGCTGCTAATACGGAAGATCTATCAAATGCAATTGCTTCTGTATACGGAGATGATGCTGGAGCATCTTTTAAGGAAATGTGGAGTGCACACATCGGTTATTTTGTTGATTATGTGAAAGCAACCGGTGCCAATGATGAAGACGCCAAACAAATGGCATTAGATGAATTGTCTCAGTATAGAAAAGATTTCTCTCAATTCTTAGAAACAGCAACTGAAGAGCGACTAGAAGCGGGTGCGCTAGCTGACGGACTTCAAATGCATGTGAACCAACTCATTGGCGCATTTGATAGTTATGTTGCTGGTGATTTTGATAAAGCGTATGAATATGAAAGAGAAGCTATTGGTCACTTGCATATGGTAGCGAAAGGTTTATCTAGTGCAATTACCGATCAGTTCCCGGAAAAATTCAATAACACAAAAGCAGTCACACCAGCTGGAGACTTAAGAGCTACATTGAATCACTTGTTATCCGAACACGCAGGATTAGCAATGATGGCAATGCAAAATGGCATTGACGGTTCAGAAGATTTCGAAGCGTCTGCTAATGCGTTGAGTGCAAATACAGATGATCTCGCAGCGGCGATCACTTCAGTGTATGGTGAAGAAGCAGGGCAAGCGTTTAAAGAGATGTGGTCAGCACACATTAGCTACTTTGTAGATTATGTAAAAGCAACTGGTGCGGATGATGAAGAAGCAAAACAAGCTGCATTAGATGAATTAGAGCAATACAGAGCTGATTTCTCAGCATTTATTGAAAATGCAACAGGTGGAGAAGTTCCAGCATCTGCATTGTCAGAAGGATTACAAGAACACGTCAACCAACTTATTGGCGCATTTAATAGCTATGTGGATGAAGACTATGAAAAAGCATATGAAACTATTAGAAATGCATATGGACACATGTATGGTTCCGCGAAAGCATTGTCAGGTGGTATTGTTGCACAATCTCCAGAAGAGTTTGCTAACCAAATGCCAAGCGATATGCCAAAAACAGGTCTAGTAAATACTTCCGCGCAACAAAACATGGAATGGGCTTGGATGCTTACTGGATTTTTGATTGTAGCAGCGGCTACGACTGGGTTTGTAATTAGAAGGAAAAAAACAGAAGCATAAGTAATGAAATTAATTAGAAGAAGGGTGGCCAAGTGGTCACCCTTCTTCTAATTTAGAAAGATTGCTGTTCTTGCGTAGAATACCTAAACTACGTCGTAACTTAGTGCTAAGCAGACGCTGTGGAAAAATACGCCCTTTCCGCGGGGAACGCTTCAGCCTCCTCCCTCGCAAAGAGCGCTCACTGCGGGGTCTTCAGACTGTTCCTTTTCCGCTGGAGTGGCGTATTTTTCCACAGCTTTAGGGTACTGTTACACCTATTATGAAGTGTAGGGACGGAGCGGTGCACACCCAAAGTTTTGAGCACTTAAGTACTACGTCGCATTTTAGTTCAAATATGAAATTGACTCCGTTAGCATAGAGAATCTATTAATCAATCAACGGACGATACTTTTCAATGATTGCTTCTGTCAAAATGTCTTCCTTGTAAAAATGATTTACATAAACACTAATCATTATTTCATTTTCTTCCGTAATTGCAACTTTTGATAGTACGGCGTTGATGATATCGACTAGTGATTCAGGGGTTGTATACATCGTATTCCACGCGCGTACTTGTAATTCTAAGTTATCACTTAATGCTGCTGCCTCAATTTCTTCTGTTGCTATCGGTTCATTAAATTGTGCATAAGGGTCTTCAAAAATGTCGGTGTATATAAAAGCAATTGGATTGTATTCATTTAAATCATATGAAAAATGTTCGTCCCCGATTGTAACGACCATTTCATTACATGCAAACTCGATTGACCCGTTCGCAATTGTGATGTTATTTGATAATGATGTAATAGGGCACTCTATGTCTGGTGTAATAAACCAATGGCGATTCTCTGGATTCAACATTGCAATATATGCCTTTATAGAGGTATTTTCAAGCTTGTCTTCGTCTCGTAATTGCGTATATTCCTTTGGACGATAAAAATAGCGGGCATCTAGCTTCTTCATTTCAATTGTCCACTGGTTTGTTGGACATTCAAATAATACACGAAACGCAAACCCATCTTCGGTTTTCTGTAATTCATCATAAATAAACGATTGTCCAATTTGAATTGGTTCATCAGTTTCTTCAGACCTAATCCCTTTAAAAGTAAGATGGATGATTGACTTAGTTGAAAATCCACCATCTGTATTTATATAAAGGTGTAGTGTATCCTTTGCTCGTTCGATTCGTTCGATGGTTGCGTCATGTAAACTTTCCAAGAAAACATCCTGCACAGTAGTTGGTAAAAATGTAACAGCATGTTTTGTATGCTCATATGCCGCATCTAACACTTGTTCAAATTCCTTGTCTGCGTTACGCATCCATGATAAATAATCCTCACGTACGGTTTTCGGTAATGTTGGTTGATTTAATGTACCATTTTCAATATATGGGATAAACCGCTTTGGTAAGATCTGCAGCAATTCCAATTTTTCTTCTTCAAGCTCATCACGTAATCGGGCAATGACATCTTCGCCTTCTTCTTGTGCTTCTCTTAATACAATCTCCCATTCTTCATCTGATTCGTGGATGGGGAGGCGGTTATTTTTTTCAAACTTTTCTTTTGCTTCTTTTGAAATATTCCACATATCATCACCTCTAAATAGTTGGTAAAAATAGTATACTATATTCTTTTCTCAACCGTTGATTTTAGTTCAATTAAAGAGCAAATAGGTGATGTGAAAACTATCAAGCAGTATCAAAATTAGATTTATTTGTGAAACAAGCAAAAATTATTACAATTTCATTCACGTCTTGATAAACTAAGGAAGTAGCAATAATCTTGCAAAGGTAAGAGGAGCTGAGGGGCATAAAGACGGTTATTAAAGTCATGTACATAATAGTTGGTTTAGTTTTCTTAGGTATTGGTACGCTAGGCATCGTGTTACCGTTGTTACCTAGCATCCCATTCTTGTTCATTGCATCTGTATGCTTTGTAAGAGGATCAGAAAGGTTGGATCGATGGTTTAAAGGAACAACGCTTTACCAAAAGCATTTACTTGGCTTTTTGAAAAATAAGGAAATGACGCTGGTACAGAAAATTTGGATTAACCTCGTTGCGGATACTGCGATTATTATGTCCATTGTAATTGTAGACTATATGTGGATAAGAATTATTTTAGTTTTGGCAGCAATTTATAAGCATTATTATTTCATCTTTAAAATAAAAACTGTTAAAGCAGTGCACTAGCATTCATTCAAAGGAGACGAGTATGAAGAACTTCTTAAAAACGAGTAAAATCATTAGAGTTTTAGCAATTATCATCATTTTATATTTAGTAAACTTAGTGCTACCGAGAACAAATACGAATCTTGACGCATCATGGTTCCCAAGCGAACAACAGGGGCCGCTAGTAATCGCCCATCAAGCTGGTAATCAGGAACGGCCATCTTCCACCAACTTAGCATTCGAGCACACAGTCGAAATTGGTGTTGATATTTTGGAATTTGATGTCGCAATAACAAAAGATGATCAACTTATAACAATCCATGACCTAACAGTCGATCGGAATACGAATGGTACGGGAAAAGTAAGAGAAAAAACGTACAATGAAATCAAAGCCTTGAATGCTGGATATGGTCTAGAAGATGAAAATGGACAACCAATACGCGACCAACAAAATAATCCTTATATCGAAAGCGGTGCCTATATCCCTAACTTGGAGGAGATTTTCACAAAGTATGGTGATAAAAAAATGGTGATCGAGCTTAAAGATTCAGGGGAAGATGGCAAAAATAGTGCAAGGGTATTTTGGAATCTAGTAGAGCAGTATGATATGCAAGATCAGATTGTAGTTGCTAGTTTTGATAAGGGTACACTACAAGCGTTGCGGGAGCTTTCTGATAATCAAGTTATTACAGCTGCCAGTGAAGGAGAAATGTACCCGTTTTATGCTTTTCATCGATTAGGGCTTCCTGTTTTTAATAATCTAGCATCCTTTGAAATGTTACACATTCCTTTAGGCTATACGATTAAAGGAGTGGATATCGATTTAACGACCAAAGCAATCCTAAGAGATGCCCATAAACGAAATATGGCAGTCTATTATTGGACCATTAATGATAAAGAACAGATGCGAGAGCTTGTTAAATTGGGAGTAGATGGGATTATGACAGACCGACCAGAACTGCTTCTTCAGGTGTTAAAAGAACAAGGGTTAAGGTAGGCTGAAAAGAGCAAAAAAATCGTGAATATTATACTGAAACACAGGTGTTTAGCACCTCAAGTAACATTAAAAATAGTAAATCGAACGTTTGGATTTTGAAATGCTTCCGATTTAGTAGGCAGATTAATTTGTCTGCTAAATCGGGAGTGTTTTGTGTCTATAAGACTTTTCTCTCTGTAACCTAAGGCTGAAGTATTAAACGCTTGGGAGGAAGATGCTAGATTTTTCAGGTTGAAATTGATAAAAATTATAATGAATTTCCATCGAGTATTAGAGGGAGGGAATAGAAAATGATTATAAAGTAACCAAGTTATATATATCGACGATCATGTCACTCATTATTTTTTCTTATTTCTTTTACCGATAATTACAACAGTTATTAACACAATTAGTAGCAAAAAGAATCCTTCAGCCATAAAATCCCCCCTCATGAGTTACGTATTTAAGTATCTTAAAATACATACGAAATCAAAGCAGATTAGTTTCAAAATTAATATAGATCAAGCAAAATATATACCATTATCCGAATACTATTTTGATAAGTTTGATGACAGTTTAGATTATATAAACTTCACACACCGTATATCTTTAATATATATCACAAGTAGTATTTACAACTTTCTAAATGAACAAAGACATAGAAACAGACCAAATCAATCGATTTGGTCTGTTAATAAAAGAGTACTATATCGTATGGTCTTCACTGAAAAGGAACTACTTACAAAAATTCATACCCTATAAAAGGAAAAGGTCATGTTTCCTCCAAACTATATGGCGCTATACGTGCGCACACGCTTTTGTAATTAAGCCCACCACATTTCTCCAACAGATTCTTTTACCATAACCGGTTTAAGGTTTTCAACGGCCTTCGTAAACCCTTCATCTATCGACATGAGTCCATCTTCGTGTTCAATACTAACCACATAGTCATAACCGTATAGACGCAAAGCACTAATCATGTCTGCCCAAACCTTTGTATCATGACCGAATCCAACTGTACGAAAATACCATGCGCGATCTTTCATATCACCGTAAGGGGTCATATCAGTTAAGCCGTTTCGATTCATATTCGGTTGATCAATAATCGTATCTTTTGCATGGAAGTGGTGAATCGCATTTTCACGACCTAAGATTTTAATAGATTCTACAGGATCAATACCTTGCCACCACATATGGCTTGGGTCCAAGTTTGCACCAATCGCTGGGCCACATGCCTCTCTTAACCGAAGCATGTTTGCAGGCGTATGAACGGAAAATCCACCATGCAGCTCCAGTCCAATTTTTACATTATATTTTTCAGCTAGTGCAGCTTTCTCTTTCCAATAAGGAATAATTTTCTTCTCCCACTGCCACGTTAATATTTCTTGGAAATCGTTAGGCCATGGAGCAACTGGCCAGTTAGGATGCATGGCATCTTCATGATCACCAGGGCACCCTGAGAAGGTGTTTACGACTGGAATTCCTAGCTTGCTCGCTAACTGTACGGTTTTATTGAATAATTGATCAGCGTCGTCTGAAATATGCTTTTGCGGGTGAAGCGGGTTAGCATGGCAGCTTAATGCACTTACGATTAATCCTCGACTTGTGATCTTTTCCATAAATTCTTTTTGCTTTTGCTCACTTTCTAATAATTCATCTACTTTACAATGGGCGTCACCAGGATAACCACCCGTTCCTAATTCGACAGCCTCGATTCCTTTCGCAGCGACATGTTCTAACATATCATCTAAATTTTTATCAGCAAATAGTACAGTAAAAACTCCTAATTTCATCATAATTCCCCCTATTTAATGAAAACGCTTAATGTAATCCGTTACATACAATCATAAATAAAATATGAAATAAAATCAATGATTATACATTGGATTATAATTAAATAAGCGTTTTCAAATTACCAGTTGACAAATAAAAGCGCAATAACTATAATTGGAATTGTAATCGATTACAGATTAATTCAACAGCCTAAACATTCGTTGGAAGAAGGAAACTTCATGGCAAATATACAACAGGTTGCGCACAAAGCTGGTGTTTCCGTTGCAACGGTTTCAAGAGTTCTAAATAGCAATGCAACAGTTTCACCGAAAACCCGCATTAAAGTTGAAACCGCAATTAAGGAATTAAACTATGAACCTAGTATGCTAGGTCGGAATTTACGAAATTCGGAAAGCCGTTTGTTGCTCGTATTAATTCCGAGTATTGCAAATCCATTTTATACGGAAATCATTAATGGGATCGAAAATACGGCGATTAGTAACAAATACAACATTCTTTTATGTGAGACAGATTCAAACCCGCAGCGAGAAAATATTTATTTTAATATGGTGAAAAACAAGCTAGCGGATGGGATCATTTCCATGGATCCAGCAGTAAATATGCAAAAGCTGAATGAACTAGCTGAACAATATCCAATCGTTCAATGTAGTGAATACACAGAAGGTGGCTGTATTCCTTATGTGACGATTAATAACGAGCTTGCGGCTTACAATGCAGTCAAACACTTGATCAAGATAGGGCATCAAAAAATTGCACTGATTAATTCAGATGAGAAGTTCTTATATGCTCGTCAGCGCCGACAAGGTTATGAGAAAGCGTTAAAAGAGTTTCAACTACCTATCAATAAAGATTTTATTTGCCATACCGAGCAATTGGAATTTGAATATGGCATTCAATCAATGAGAAGGCTTCTGAAATTAAAGGAACGACCAACAGCTGTGTTTGCTGTCTCGGATACGTTGGCAATCGGCGTATTAAAAGAGATAAACGCAAATGGATTAAGTGTACCAGAGGATATTGCTGTTGTAGGGTTTGATAAGATCACTTTTTCGAACATGACAAACCCAACATTAACTACGATTGCACAACCCATGTACAAAATGGGAATTACGGCTGCAAATATGTTAATTAACAGCATTAAAGGAAATGAAGTGGAAAGCATTTTATTAGATCATGAATTAGTAATTCGTGAATCAACAATGGGGTAACCGACTGAGACTAGCGAACCGACATTGAAACCTATTTTAATGCCGGTCAGTTAGCCTCAGGTTGAAAACGGTTACCCGGGGTTAATTAATCTTATTCCAAAATAAGGGGGAAAATTAAGGATGAAACGTTTCTTATCTTTATTATTAGTAGGTATTTTTGCAGTAGGTGTTGTGGGTTGTTCAAACGGTGGATCGGATGATGAAGTTGTATTAGGTCTAGCATTGCCCTCAGCAACACATGGTTGGATGGGTGCATTAATCCAAAACGCTGAAAATGAGGCAAAGGCACTTGTTGAAGCAGGTACGATTGACGATTATGTATTTACAACAGCTGACAGTACAGCAGACCAAGCGAACAATGTTGATGATTTAATTGCACAAGGTGTAGATGCTATTGTTATGCTACCAATCGAATCGGAAGCATTATCTCCAGCAGGTCAAAAAATTGCAGATGAAGGTATTCCACTTGTAATTGTTGACCGTGAGCTTACGAATGACGCTGCAACAGTCGTAGTTAAAGGGGATAACACAGGAATTGGTACGAACGCAGGGGAATATTTTGTTGAGCAATTAGGTGGAAGTGGTAAAGTAGTAGAAATCGCAGGGCCACCAAGCTCAGTTACAAATCAACGTAGTGAAGGTTTCCGTGAGGCTATTGAAGGTTCAGACATTGAAATCATCGCTTCTCAGAATGGTGAATTTTCAACAGAAACTTCTTTACAAGTAATGGAAAACGTTTTAACAGCGCAATCTGAAATTGACGCCGTTTATACACAAGATGATGGAATGGCACTAGGTGTTATCCAAGCAATTAAAGAAGCTAACCGTACTGACATTCAGTTCGTAACGGGTGCTGGCGGTAGTAAAGAAGTTTATGAAATCATTCAAGAAGATGGTGTAATTAAAGCAACTTTCTTGTATTCGCCATTAATGGTTATCGATGCTGTAGAAATTGGGGCAGATTTAGCTAATGGTGAAGAAGCAGAAAATGAAATGGTAGTTATTCCAGCTGAACCAATTACAATGGATAACGTTGAAGATCATTACGATCCAGAAGCAGCATTTTAAAATAAGGATGTTACAAAGAAATACGATAGGTGCTAAGCATTTATCGTATTTCCGACTTTGACTATACTATATGTGCAGTGGTGCTCTCACCTTCTTTAACAGAGGTGAGAGCAAACTGTTGCTTATCATTTATTAAGGGGGTAGAAATCAATGGAGCAAGATATCATTTTGGATATGAATGGTATAAAAAAATCCTTTAATCAAGTTGAGGTGCTACATGGTGTGCACTTAACATTGAAAAAAGGTGAAATTCATGCATTGCTTGGAGAAAATGGAGCTGGAAAATCAACCCTCATGAACATCTTAGGAGGTGTACACCAGCCTGACGATGGCCAAATTAAGCTGAATGGCGAGACAATAAAAATGGAAAACCCCCGCATATCACAGGAACAAGGCGTTAGTTTTATTCACCAAGAGCTCAATGTTGTCACAGATCTGACTATCTATGAAAATATGTTTCTCGGCTCAGAAATCCGCACTAAATGGGGATTTCTTGACGTAAAGGAAATGTGCAGACAAACGAGTGATGTCCTAGCCAAGCTAGGTATGAATGTTGATCCAAAGACGCTTGTTAGTGAATTAGAAGCATCTTTTAAACAAATGATTGAAATCGCAAAAGCACTCTTGAGAGATTCGAAAATTATCATCATGGATGAACCGACAACTTCTTTAACGGACAATGAAGTAGAGCGACTGTTTGATATTATGCGATCGTTAAAAGATTCCGGAGTATCTATCATTTATATTTCTCATAAATTAAAAGAAATTCAAGCTGTATGTGACCGATATACCGTATTGCGGGATGGACATTTTATTGAAAATGGAAATATGAAAGACACAGATTTAGCTAAAATAGCACAGTTAATGGTAGGGAAGTCTGTTTCAACAGCTGCGTTTTATCATAAAGGCGATAAAGGAGAACCTGTGTTAGCAGTGAAAAACTTAACATCTGATGGTCTCTTTAAAAATATTAATTTTTCAATAGCAAAAGGTGAAGTAGTTGGTTTTACAGGGCTAGCTGGAGACGGTAGAACCGAACTATTTGAGAGTATTTTTGGATTCCGAAAAAAATACAGGGGTGTCATTGAAGTGAATGGGCAGCCTGTCAAAATAAATCATCCGCAGAAGGCAGTAAAAGCCGGTATTGGTCTTTTACCAAAAAACCGAAAAGAAAATGCCATCATCAAAGATTTAAATGTGATCGAAAATATGAGTCTATCATCCATGGGCCACTTTGAGAAACAAGGATTAATTAGCTCTAAAAGTGAGCAAGCGAAATTTCAGCATTATAAGGACCAATTAAACATAAAAGTACATGATCCAAAGGTAACGATTGATTCACTTAGTGGTGGGAATCAACAAAAAGTTGTTATTGCTAAATGGTTAGAAGTAAATAGTGACGTGATAATTTTTGATAACCCAACACAAGGAATTGATGTTGGCGCGAAAAATGAAATATATCAACATATCATGAGTTTAGCTGAACAAGGTAAAGCAATTATCATTCTTTCTTCTGAAGCACCTGAAGTACTTCGTGTGTGTGAAAAAATAAATATTATGTTTCATGGGGAAATAACAGGCCGATTTAACCGAGAAGATTTAACGGAAGAAATAATAATGGAATATGCTACTGGTGCAAAAAGGGAGGCAGAAAACGTTGGCTAATTTACAAACAAATGAAAATCAAACAACAAAACGAGGATTCAATCTAAAATGGATTTGGAGTGACTATAGTGTCATTATTGCTTTCGTAATTATTTTTATCGTAGCAGCACTGATGAATGATCGCTTCCTGTATCCACAAAACCTCATAAATATTTTTATGCAAGTATCTACGATAGGAATTATTGCACTAGGGATGACCGTCGTCATGGTATCAGGTGGTATTGACCTTTCAGTTGGTTCAGTGCTTGCTATGGTAGGTGTATTTTCTGTGCTTTCCTTAAATGCATCGGGAAGTATATTCGTAGGATTATTAACAGCTTTAGCAGTCGGTGCGGTAGTAGGTTTAATGAACGGTCTACTAGTAGCAAAAGGGAAAATAGCATCCTTTATCGCGACCCTCGGGATGATGGCAGCCGCCCGTTCGATTGCCTTATATACCGCTGATGGAGGTAGTATTTCTGGGGATGTCCAAGGGTTCACGAACATCGCAAATACAGAATTAGGTATGATCGATTTACCTATCATAATTTTCTTGTTTTTAACGTTTGCGATGTATATTCTCATGCAAAAAACAAGATTTGGGCGATATGTATATGCATTAGGAAGTAATGAAAAAGCGGCGCTGTTATCGGCGATTCGTGTGGATCGAATTAAAATAGGCGTATACACGCTTTGTGGTTTTATGGTTGGTATTGCAGCATTAATTGAGACCTCACGTTTAAATTCTATTTCCTCATCCAGCTCTGGTAATTTATATGAGCTTGACGCGATAGCTGCTGTTATTATTGGCGGTACGCGCATGACAGGTGGTAAAGGGAAAATAGTTGGAACGTTCTTTGGGGTATTATTATTGGGTGTTTTAAATAACATGATGAACTTAATGAATATTTCTCCCCACTTACAAGGCTTAGTAAAGGGACTAATCATTGTTATCGCAGTATTATTCCAAAAAAGAGATTAGGGAGGAGATCTTGTGAAGAACATCAATGTTGGCATTATCGGATGTGGTTCTATAACCAAATTCCGCCATGCTCCAGAATATAAAGCAAATCCTTATGTAGATGAGATCGTTTTCTTTGATCGTAATTTTGAAAGAGCAAAACAACTTGCCGCAGAGTTTGGTGGTCGTGCAGTGGAAACAGTGGAAGAGCTGTACAACGATCCAACGATTGTAGCAATTAGTGACTGTTCATCCAATGAAACGCATCATATCAATTCTACCAATGCATTGTTAAACGGCAAGCACGTGCTTTGTGAAAAGCCGTTAGCAGTAAGCATTGCATATGCAGAAGAGATACTAGAAGCACAACGTAAATCAGGTAAAAAATTAATGGTTGATCATAATCAACGGTTAACAAAAGCACATAAAAAAGCAAAAGAGCTTATCGATAAAAAAGAATTAGGTGAAGTGTTAACCTTTAAAACCTCCTTTGGACACCAAGGGCCTGAAAGCTGGGGAGTAGACAAATCAAATGCGACATGGTTCTTTAAAAAAGAACGTTCCCATTCAGGAGTTGCTGGAGATCTCGGCATTCATAAAATAGATCTTATTCATTATTTATTAAGTGATGAGGTAGAAGATGTGCATGCCTTCCATGGGGCACTGGATAAGGTTGATGAAAATGGCCAACCAATTGAAGTATGTGATAATGTTGTTTGCGCACTAAAGACAAAAAAAGGTCGCATAGGAACAGCATCTTTTTCATGGACGTATTATGGTGCGGAAGATAATACAACGACGATTTATTGTCAATATGGCATAATCAAAATCTACCATCATCCAGAAGATCAACTTATCGTCGAAATGAAAGACGGCACAGTGATTAAATACCAATTAGAGCCAATCCAAACGAACGATAATCAAACCAACACAGGCGTGATTGATGCATTTGTTGAAGCGATTATTCAGGATAAAGACCCGATCGTTACAGGTAAAGATGCACTTGTTTCTTTGAAGGTTATTGAGAAGATGTTGGTAAGTAGCTGACTATAATGGGAATACAAGACACTTGGATGTATCCAAGTGTTTTGTTGGTTATAAATTCGAAAGGTGTTATCGCTGAAAGTTCAATGAGCATATGAACCAGTTCTATCTTAACTCTGCCTCGATCGTTGTAAATATCCGCGTATATACATCTCTTACATTCGTTTCATTTTCTGTATCATTGTATAAGCCGTATCCCCAAGTATTAAATCCATCATCTTGACTGATAATGCCTGTTGCATACGTTTGATCAACGTTAAAAGTAGACTCTTTATAGGTCAAATCATCCAGTATAAATGGGAGGTATGCTTGCGTGGATTGAATAAAGAAAACAGGTATGTCTAATTGTTTATATACGTGTGCATATTGATTTTCTCCTGCTTGTTCCAGATATTCCTTCATAATGAAAATCGCATCATGATCAGTAGGGGTAGTTGATTTTAATTTATCAAAAGTTATTCTTTGGAAATTGACATTCTGTTCTCTAACATCAGGTGATTCACCTATTACACCAATGTCCAAGAATTTTCCTTTGTAAATTGGAGAGTCAACCTCATCTTTAGAGTTACATCCTAGTAAAAACACTAATAAAATGAGACCTAAAAGCAATTTTCTAACCATTATTGGTACCCTCCCATTTTTCCTAATAAGCTAATGTTAACATAATATTCCAGCTGTTGTCTGGAATATTTCCAATTTATTAGAGGGTGCACCCACGCTCTTAGCGCTGATTTAAAAGCTGAGGGTGTTGCTATTTTCCTCAATAATCTATAATATAGCTCTAATAATTACAGTCAGGGGGAAGCGTCATGAAACTAATAAAACCAAATAAACTACAACCTGGAGATAAAGTAGCAACAATTAGTTTATCTTGGGGTGGTGCTGGGGATGAGCAGATACGCTGGCGATATGAGGTTGGTAAACAACGGCTGCAATCTGAATTTGGTTTGCAAGTAGTCGAAATGCCACATACGCTTAGTGGATCAGATTTCCTGTATGATCATCCTGAAAAAAGAGCGGAGGATCTAATGCTCGCATTTAAGGATCCATCGATTAAAGCAATTTTTTCGTGTATTGGTGGTAACGAGAGCGTAAGATTATTGCCGTACATAGATTATCAAGTAATTCGAGATAACCCAAAGATTTTTGTCGGGTATTCGGATAGTACCGTCACGCATTTTATTTGCTTAAAAGCAGGAATTTCGAGTTTTTATGGCCCATCTATCTTAGCCGAATTTGCGGAGAATGTAAGCATGTTTGACTATACGAAGCAGTCTGTTCGCAACGTGTTATTCCAGTCTGATCCTATTGGCAGCATTGAACCTTCACCGGTGTGGACGAGCCAATTTTTAGCTTGGGAACAAAAGAACAAAGCGACCCAAAGGACTGTTAATGAAAATACCGATTATGAATTGTTACAAGGAAAAGGTGTTGTGCAGGGAAGCTTAATCGGTGGTTGTATTGAAGTGCTGGAAATGTTGAAGGGCACCGAGGTGTGGCCACCACTTGAAACATGGGAGAACAGTATTCTGTTTTTCGAAACATCGGAAGAAAAGACTGATCCATCTTATGTAGAGTATTGGCTGCGTAATTATGGTTCAATAGGTATTTTACAAAAAGCAAAAGCAATCATTTTTGGAAAACCATATGATAATCAATATTATCAGGAATATAAAAACGTAATCGTGAAAGTTGTAAGAGATGAGTTAAAGCTAGATATTCCTATTATGTTCAATATGAGCTTCGGCCATACAGCTCCAATGTTCACCATTCCCTATGGTGCGATGGCTGAAATTGAATGCGAAGATAAAGCGTTTCGTATATTAGAATCCGGAGTAGTGTAATAAACTTTACGGAAAATTCACCTGTTAAATGAGGTGGATTTTTCTTTACATAAATGTGCCTGCTGAGGAGATTATAGAAGTGAATCTGAATTATGAGGAGGATTTCACATTGCCAAATCAAAACCAAATGCAAGGTAATCAAATGCCACAAAATATGCCAACAAATCAAATCAGTCATAATCATGGTGCACATGAACTGCTTGACTCTCATGAGTTAATCGGTGGTATGATCGGAATGCTTGAACAGTATCAACTTTATGATCAACATATCCAAGATCAGGAGTTAAAGGATATTCTAAACCGTCAATCATCATTTGCTACACAAATGTACAATACGATTGTAGAAAGTTTCCAAACTGGTCAAGATCCATCAACACCAACACAGCAATATAAAATGAAGCAAAGCAATGAAGTAACGTATGGTTTACAAGCGGGCCAGCCGAAAAAACCGAAGCAGTCGGTTAATGAATTAACGGATGAATGCTATTCTTCATTCATGCTTTGCCAAACGAAATCCATTGCTTCAGCACTTACGATGGCTGGGGTAGAGATGAACAATCCGGTATTACGCCGCATTATAGCGGATAGTGTACCAAACATGATTGAAATGAGTTATGAGCTGTTCTTGTACCAAAACAAAAATGGTTACTACCAAGTACCACAGTTAAATCAACAAGATATGAACATTATGCTGCAAGCTTATACAAAAGCACCACAAGGCAATATGCCACACTAAGAAAAGCGCAGAGCGCCGCTTAGAAACGTAGCGACTGGAGCGAATCGATGATGACTTATCGTAAGGCGATTCGTGAAGTCGCCTAGTTTCTGGCGCTCGGAGCTAGACACTTGTACAAATTTATGGGAGCCTGCTCGGGTAGTTGAGCAGGCTTCTCTTTACATATAATCAGTTATCTCTCCTGTGATTGGATCAACAAGATACCAGCCTCTTGTAGCTGTATGGTTATTCACGATATCATACACATGAATAACGTACTGGCCATTTTCGGTGTGGTCATAGTCAACATGTACTTCTGGCTGACCCGTCAGTCGTAATGCCCTTCGCAGTAGACCTGCTGCTTGCTCCTTGATTAATCGCTGATTAGTATCGACGTTTAACAACTTCAATGTACTAGCAATCCCTTTTACATATTGTTTGTTAGTGTAAATAAGCAAATAATGACTTATACCGTCACCAATAGGATATGGCCTTGGATATTGTAAGATTAATGCGGATCTACCATTGAAATCCTCTGCTTGATCATTTGAGGGTATAATTATAGCAGCAGATTGCCCATTAATCGTACCCTGCTCAACGGTAGGATTTTTCCCATAAGGATTATTTTGATTGGTGGCATAGCTGTTTGCTAAATCACCTATAGAAGTTACCTGTGATGGATTTGATGGCCGAGCAGCAATAATACTCTTCACTTCAAAATAGCCAGATTCTCCTTGATAGCGTACCGGGAAGTAAGAAGTTTGTTGCCAATCGGATGGATAACGGAAGGCAACATGATAATATTGATTAAAATAATAGTTCCATTTTACCGGTAGACATATAAATTGTCCGACACTTAACTGGTTCGGATTCACATGTGGATTAAGTTGGATAATAGCTTCAAGTGGTACTTGGAATACCTTTGATAGATGGTAAAAGCTATCTCCTTGTTTGAGTTGATAAGGTGTGGCGTTAGCAGTACAATTCGAGTAAGAAGCGTGAACAGGTATGCAAATCGCTTGACCGATTTGCAAATTATTAGGGTCTGTATTTGGATTTGCCTGCATTAATTGCTTGACTGAAAGTGAAAAATATACAGCTAGCTGGTAGTAGGAGTCACCTGCTTGAATAAAATAAAATTTCCCATTTTCACATGCTGGAAAGTTTTGTTGCATCGGGAGACAAAGGGTATCCCCAACGTTAACGTTTTCCACGTCTGTTCTAGGATTGGCAGCCTTGATTGCTGCTAAAGGAATTCGGAATTGCTGGACAACTTGATATATATTTTCATTTTCTTTTACTGTATATTCAGTTAGACCGGGTAAACATTTACTCACATAATTCGTCATCTAAAATCCCTCCTTACCTAACACCATCCTATTCCCATCTGCTTGTCCGTATGCGATTATTATTTATAGGAGCTGATGCAAGATGCAAGATCAATTATACGAGAAGGTAAAAATAGTTGTGGGTGAGAAATTTGCAACAATCGAAAACACAAAAGTCCTCACCGAAGAAGAATTGCTAGCAATAATTGCATCCTATGCAAACCATCCAGCATATAAAGAATTGCCTAATCTCTCTATTTTAGTGAACGATAAGTTTTCTAGTCGCGTTGACCAATTTTCACAACAACATCATTTTCAATTGCATGATGAATTAATTATTTTTGAAAAGATTTTAGAACAAGAAAAAACAAATATGCCTTATCAATATGCTTATCAATCCTTAGAGAAGATTTCTATAAAGGAATTTAAAAATGTATGGGCACAGTGTATCGAAGGATCTCCGAATGCTTCCATATTAAATATCGATGACCAAATGAAGAGTGTCGAAATCGAATTAGGCGCAAGCTATAAAGATTCGTGTATCGTGGTTTATGAAAAGCAATCGCCAATTGGTGTGGTAATGCCTCATATTGAAGCCGGTACGAAAAGTGAAGGAAGATTATTTTATTTTGGTATTATTCCTAGTCAACGTGGTAAAGGGAAAAGTAAACAAATTCACAAAGAAGCGCTACATATGTTAAAGCAAGATTTTAATGCATCCATCTATATAGGTGCTACTAGTATTAAAAACAAACCGATGATTAAAACATTTTCTGCAAATGGATGTAATGTGTTAGAACGAAATAAAGTATATAAACGTATCTGAAATTGCACCTCAACCATACATATTGATACAATGGAGACGACTATTGTAGCTGGGAGGAACTTCCTGTGTATTTAACAATTAAAGAAACTGCTGAACATTTAGCTCTACAAGAGTCTGACGTAAGAGCGTTAGTTTTGCAAAATCGAATCAGAGCGATTCATGATGGGGACCAATATTTAATTAATAAACAACAATTTACGACGTATAAGCAACAAATCGATAAACTGAAAGCAGATATGCAAGCATATCTAAATGAGCCGATCCCAGAAGATATCGATATTAAAGACGAGGACTAAAATCAAAAGGGGTTTATTATACATGCAAAAAAGAAATAAAAAAACAGAGCAAAAACGAAACAATTTTATGCAGTATACCGTAAAAGAACCAATCGAGTTGTTACCATTTTTGTTCGAAGTATTAACTGATCGTAGCCGCAATGCTGTAAAATCAATACTCACCCGTGGTCAAGTTTCGATTAATGATCAAGTAATCACCAAGCATGACCATCCATTAAAGCCAGGACAAACAGTTGTGATTATGAAAAATAAGGTAGCGAAGGCTCGTAATTTCACAGGATTATCTATTTTACATGAAGATGCTGATGTGGTTGTGATTGATAAAGAGGCAGGTTTACTATCGATTTCTTCTCCAAAAGAAAAAGCGGTAACGGCATATCGACAATTATCAGATTATGTTCGCCAAACCGATCCAAAGAACAGAGTTTTTATCGTGCATCGCCTTGATCGTGATACTTCCGGTGTGATGATGTTTGCTAAAAATGAGTATGCGAAACAAAAATTGCAAAATGCATGGAAGGAAATGGTGAAAGAGCGGACATATGCTGCCTTAGTGGAAGGAAAGGTACAAAAGCGAGAGGGCACTATTTCATCATGGTTAAAGGAAACGAGTACGTTTAAAATGTATTCCAGTCCGAAAGCGAATGACGGCCAACACGCTGTAACGCATTATAAAGTCATCCAATCGAATCAAGACTGTTCCTTGTTAGAAGTACAACTGGAGACGGGACGAAAAAATCAAATACGTGTGCATATGCAGGATATTGGTCATCCGATTATTGGAGATAAAAAATATGGCTCAACTAGAAACGATATTAACAGACTTGGACTGCACGCACAGGTAATCGCATTTCACCATCCCACAAGTGGTAAATTATTACGTTTTTCATCCGACCTTCCTAAAACATTTTTAAATAAATCGAAATAAAAGTAATAGGGCGATTTTAAACACATTGAAAATCGCCCACATTCATGTAAGCCCGTTTGGCGCAAAATATCTGAAAAATGCCACTTTACATTAAATTACAAAAAAACATCAAATCATAATAAAAAAATGATAAAATAAGCTTTATACATATTAGGAATTATTTAGGAGGAAATAGAATGAATGATCAGTTTACAAAGCCCAAAGGGTTTGGAGAAATTTTAGATCACACCTTCCAATTAGTGAAGAATCGCTTTT
Source organism: Radiobacillus sp. PE A8.2 (assembly GCF_045635475.1). NCBI lineage: Bacteria > Bacillati > Bacillota > Bacilli > Caryophanales > Bacillaceae > Radiobacillus > Radiobacillus sp. PE A8.2. Next base: position 20,862 of record NZ_JBJGXI010000023.1, read on the forward strand.
CAGATTTTTTTATGATTTTACTTATCTTAGTAGGACCAATGATTTTGTTAACAGCTTTTGTTCAATTACTTACTGGAACGAGTTTTTTTAGAGAATTTTCTGGTGATGGTACGTGGTTGCAGCAATTAGCCACAACTTTTGATCAACAAGCAAATGAGGATGTTTTCAGTTCGAATCCAGGAGCTGATTTTGTTTTAACATTGATTGGCATCGTTACCCTTGCAGCAACGGCAGTGGCAGAGGGGGCTATTATTCTCGCAATCTATCATATGAAAAATGAAGAATCCTACACAGCTGTTTCGGTTATTAAGGAAGCATTTTCACGTTTCTGGGCGATCATCGGAAGTAATATACTCTTTGCACTTATTACTATTGGACTAATTATTATTCCGCTTATTATCATTACGTTGGTGGCAGTTCTAGGTGGAATTGGTGGTCTGATTTTTGCATTTTGCTTACTGTTAGGTGCGGGTGCAGGACTTGGTTATTTATTAGTACGTTGGAGCTTTTTTATCGGGTACGTTGTGATCGATAAAGAATCGATTGGTTTGACAAGAAGCTGGGAGGCTACTCGCAAACGTGCTTGGACGTTCTTTGGACTGTATATCATTTTCATGCTAATCACTGGTGCGATCACCCTGGCAGTAGAAGCAACGTTTACGTTGTTACTAGGGAACAGTGTATTATTATCAATCATCTCTAATCTCTGTACTTTATTCACAACAATGATTTTTACTGTTGGTTTAGCTGTTATGTTCTTTGATATTAAAGCAAGAGAAGGTGCAGATGATTTACAAAATATAATCGATAACTACGATAAGTAAAAAAAGGGTTCGGAAAGCAAGGTGATAAGAGATGGCGAATGCGAATCAGACAAGAACAGAACTAGAAGATATCTTGTCTAAGAATGAATATACAGCATATTACAATGACTCACAAAACTGGCTGCTAAACATTTGGGATCGACTATGGGAGTGGTTTAGCGAGCTTTTAGAAAGTTTGTTTTCAATCACACCTTCAACAAGTGTGGCGGGTGGACTTTTATTCGCCATCCTTGCAGTTGTTTTTGTGATCGTGTTACTCGTCATTGCGCTTTCGGTTCAGTCAGGAAGACGGAAACGAATGTTTCGGGATCATCCACCACTTCAATCGGCTGATGAGATGCGTTGGTCGTATCAAAGGCACGTAGAAGAGGCGAACAAATACGAGGCTCAGGCTGATTATACATTATCAACACGTCACCTGTTTCTCGCTGTATTGTTATATTTTCATGAAAAAGATTGGCTTGAGGCGAGAATTTCAAAGACGAATTGGGAGTATTATGAAGAATTGTTACGTGTCAATCAGCAAGCGGCGCAGCACTTCCATCACCTTGCATTAGTGTTTGATCAAGTGACGTATGGTGACCGTGTTATGAAAGAGCAAGAATACAGTGATATACGCATGGAAGCAATGGATTGGCTCGAAAGTACTCAACTAGTTCACGAAGATGAGAAACAGTAAGAAAGGGGGCTGGGCGGTTGAATTCTAAATCAAATAAACGAACAATAATATGGTTTGGTGTGGTGTTGAGTATGTTTATCATCATCACTTATATCATAGACCTTCAGCAACCGAAGGATTATCCTAGCTACGTATCGGAATCTCCAGCTCCTACCGGTACAAAAGCATTGTATACATATTTGGACCAGCAAGGAGAAGTAGACAGGTGGAAACATCGTCCGGATCTTTTAGCGCAAGAAGATCAAGGTCAATTACTCTTCATGATACAACCATCATTTATCCAAAACACCGACGAGATGGAAGCATATGAAGCATTTATGGAAGCTGGTAATACCATTTTGCTTTTGCGACAAAATCCGCAAGATATGTTTGGGATAAAAACAACTCCGGTTCTCGAAGATATTATGGAGAGTTCGGAGATTACTAGTAAGAATGATGCAGAATATCAGGCAACCGTAGCTTCTACTGTTCGTATTAACACGGATGCGGATGACGAGATTTTACTGTCTGATGACCATGGTGCAATTGCGGTTAGTCGTTCTTTCGGCAATGGGCATTTAATTGTAAGTGTTACGCCTGAATGGCTAATGAACCAGAATGTATTAGATGACGACAATATTCCACTGTTGTTATCGCTTTTAAATCAATCAACAGATGAACAGATATTGTTTGATGAATACAGTCATAAAGGTGGACAAGCATTTTCCTTGTTAACTGTTTATCCAAAAGCGTTTTTAGTGCTGATGTTGCAGGGGATATTGGTGACACTATTGTGGCTTTGGTACAAGGGCAGAAGGTTTGGACCTGTACTTGTGGCAAGAGAAGAAACGGTGCGATATAGTAATGAACGGCTTTCTGCAATAGGTGCTTGGTATCTTCGAGGTCGCCGGTATCAAGAGGCTTTGCAAATTCAATCTGATTATTTAAGAGTAGTTCTTCAAGAACGATGGGGACTTGCTTACAGTAAACAGTGGAGAGAGCTTGTTGACCAACTTGATCGTAAATGGAAGCAAATGTCGGAAGAAGAAATTCGTTCCTGGGTAAATGACTTAACTATTGTGTTAACGAAAGAAAAAGTAAGCAAGCAGGAATATCTACTATGGACAAAACGGTTGGATCGATTAAGGAAAGAGGTGGAGGAAGGATGAATACACAGCTAGCATCCTTGATAGAAAAATATGAACAACGCATTTTAGGGCAACGCACGAATGTGAAATTGTTAATGGCAGCAATTCTTTCTGGGGGGCATGTATTAATTGAAGGTGTACCTGGTACTGGTAAAACGCAAATGGTACGCACACTCGCCAGCTTAATCGGCGGAGCGTTTCAACGAATCCAATTCACCCCAGATTTATTACCGAGTGATATAACAGGTAGTACGATTTACAATATGAAAGATAGCAGTTTTCAAACATTAAAAGGTCCAATTTTCACTAACATTCTGTTGGCAGATGAGATCAATCGTACACCTGCTAAGACACAAGCAGCACTATTGGAAGCAATGGAAGAAAAACAAGTAACGATTCAAGGAGAGACATATCCTTTGTCAGATGTGTTCTTTGTTGTTGCGACACAGAATCCAATTGAATTTGAAGGTACGTATCCATTACCTGAAGCACAGCAAGATCGTTTTTTATTTAAACTAACGATTGATTTCCCTGCTTTTGAAGAAGAACAACTTGTGTTAAAACAAGTTGTTACCAATAGTTATGATGCTAGCCTAGTAGATCCAGAGCTTGATATTGATACATTTTTAACGATACGAAAAGAAATTGAACAAATTACGATAAGTGATAGTGTTCTTCGTTATATTATGGAAATTGTACGCAAGACGAGAGAAACCGAATCCATTCGTTACGGGGCGAGTACTAGAGCGGCTATTAGTATTGGCAAGTCTGCACAAGCGTGGGCGTATTTAGCGGATCGGGATTATGTGACTCCGGATGATATTAAAATCGTTGCAAAACCAGCATTAAGACACCGAATTCAATTATCCCCTCACGTAGAATTGGAGGGATCAAGCGTTGACCAGATCATTGAAGAACTTGTGGGGTCGGTTACTATTCCGAGATAGAGGAATCTTACCGACAAAGCGCTTCGTGTTTGTCTATATGATCATTTCAGTAAGCTTGCTTTTGGGCGCTTACTTAGGTGCTTCTTGGGGTGTAGTAATTATAGTCAATAGTTTAGTGATTGTTTTTAGCTTTATTGACTTGCTGTTTTCTCCGAAGAAAGGGCAATTACATGCAAGTAGGAAAATCGCAGCTGAATTAGAGAGAGGTTTACCTTATCCAGTACATCTCGAATTGAAAAATGACTCAGAATATCCGACTCACTTTCGTATTGTCGATGATCTACCTCAATCGTTTGGACGCCCTTTTCCTAAGCGTGGTACTGTTGCCAAACAAACGACAACAGATATCAATTATGAGACAGTTGCACCGGTAAGAGGTAGATATGATATAAAAAAGATTTATGTTCGCTATACGAGCTTGCTAGGTTTGTGGGAAAAGCAAACAACGATTACGGCTGAGGATACAGTAAAAGTCATCCCTGATTTGTCGGATACAAAGCATTTCTTAGAAAATGCCCAGCAATTTTTGCTTTATGAAGGAGTTAAAATCCGAAAACAGCAAAGTGGTGCAGGTGAATTCGCAAAGATAAGAAGCTATGTAGTTGGAGATGACCCAAGAAAGATAAATTGGCGTCAGACAGCGAAGCTTCAATCTGTTATGACGAATGAATATGAACCAGAGCATGGTAAATATATAACAATCTTAATTGACTGTGGTCGCATGATGGGTGCAGAACTTGAAACAGGGAACCGCTTAGAAAGAGCGTTAGAATCAGCAATAACGGTGGCGGCTGCCGCATTAAAAAACGGCGACTACGTGTCCGTGTTAGGATTTTCAAAGGATGTAAAAGTGTTTGTCCCAGCAGCCAAAGGAATGGCACACTTACAGACGATTTTACATTCGATTTATGAACTCGATGTTGATCCAGTAGAATCCAATTATGCTGCCGTGCTTCATTATGTGCAGACGATGCAAAAGAAACGTAGTCTATTATTATTATTTAGTGATGTGCGCTCTTTTTTGCATGAAGAAAGTGCGTTGCTGTATGTAAGAAGGTTAAGACAACGCCATGTATTTTTCATGATTGGCGTAGAAGATAAAGAGTTAGTCGTGCAAACAAAAAGAAAACCAACTGGTGTACAAGCAGCAATGACGAAAACAATCGCGCAACAACAGCTGGTCATTAAGAAAAGAGAAAAGGCTAAATGGGAAGCACAAGGATTGCAAATGGTCGAGGTGCCAGAAGAGCACCTCGCCGCAGCAGCTGTATCGTATTACATCAACATGCTAAACCGTGGTCTTTTGTAAGGATTTTTTACCTAGCAGCAGTTTTCCAGTAACCATATACAGCATTAATCCGAACACAGTGATCAAGGCAAAGACATATTTCGCTTCTAAAGACAGCTGTGCCGGGGTTATGAATCCTTCGATAACACCTGCAATCACAAATAAAGGAAGCGTTCCAAGTAACAGCTGAACGGAGCGCTTCGCTTGCTGTTTTAATTGGAATCCTCGTGAATAAGCACCAGGGACAAACAGTTTGTAACCCATGAGCAGTCCAGCTCCACCCGCGATAAATATCGCTGTTAGCTCAATCATTCCGTGAGGGACAATATAGGCCCAGAATTCATATGATTTATCGTATGTCATAAACAATGCTGCAAGGGCTCCAATAATAATCCCATTGTAGATTAGTAAGTATACTGTCAACAAACCAAACGTTATCCCACCAGCAAAAGCGAGGATCGCCACTTGCATATTATTGGTCATAATTGATGCAGACATAACAGACGAATCAATCGCATCATGATTTTCACCAAGCCGATCCGGATCTACCCCTTGAGCAATATTTGCGGGTAATATGGTATGTAGGTGTAATGGATCGTCCATGACCGCTAAGAAGCTTCCAACACCGCCTAGTGTAAATAGAACAAATGCAATAACGATAAATTTCCATTGTTCAAGTAGTAATCCAACAAATTTACTAGCAAAAAAGTGCTGGATTTGCTTCATGCTCGATACCTGGTCCTTGTATAATAGATTATGAGATTTGGAAACAAGACCATTCAAATAACTGGTAACTTCTTCATTTGAAAAGTACGTTTGACTGTAAGATAAATGCTGAGCAACTTTTTGATAAAGACGATCAAAGTTGTTAATATCACGCCCGTTATAGTGATGCTTACTTTTTTGTAGAAGCGTAATCAACTGTTCAAGCTGATTCCAATCTGTGCGGTGTTGCTTGATAAATTGCTTTACATTCATTTTGTCACCTTCTTTTTATGTAATATCTATTATTATCTCAAAATTTGGATATTATCTATTTATTATTATAGTAGCTTTATGGAAAAATAGAAATAGATTAGTCAATTTCACAATACTGAGTTTTAGCCCAATCATTTCTAAGGCAGTAAAAAATGGATTCAGATCGCTAAAATTCATCTCGAAAGGTGGGAAAGCTCAATGGACCAAGAACAGTTAGATATTAAAACACCAGAATATGTGTCGCTGCGCTTTAAATCAGCAGGGTTGGGTAGTAGATCGGCGGCATTTCTCATAGACCAAGGCATTGTTATGGTTGCAAACATTCTCTTTGTCGTTGTTTTGTCTATCATTATGAGCGGGCAATGGTCACAGATTTTTTTGTATGAAATGAATTCATTTGTTATTGGAATATCAATACTCGTCTTATTTCTAATTAACTGGGGCTACTTTTTTATTTTAGAATATTTCTTCGGTGGAAAAACGATCGGGAAACGAGTAATTGGTATCCGCGTAATCCAAGATAACGGTCATAGCATCACGCTATTATCAAGCTTTATTCGCAATTTGCTGCGCATTATTGATCAATTACCTGCTAATTATTTACTAGGGATTGCACTGATTTTTTTCCATTCCAAGCACAAACGTCTTGGTGATATTGTAGCGGGAACGGTTGTGGTCCATGAAAGAAGAGCAAAACAAAAGAAGAAGCTTTCTGCACTCGCGAAAGAAATAGAGCGCCGTGGCTTATCTAAACAAGACCTGCAACTGGAAGAGTGGACGATCAATCAAATGCAACCAAAGGATTGGAAACTTATAAGAACGTATACAGACCGGCTACTCGGTTTGCCAATATTAGAGCGAAATAGAATGACAAGACAAGTAGCATCTATAATTTTTCCGAAAATCGGCCTGGATATAGCAGGGAGAAGTGTGGAAGATTTAGAAAATGTTATTTTAGTCGTTTATTTGTATCTTAAGGATGAGTATGAGTTTGAATTATAAAAAATGGCTATTTTTAAAGACTGTTGTTATAGCGGAAATGAAGTAATATCCGTCGTAACGTAATAATAAAGGTGCGTGCTTTGACACCGTTCCGTCAGAATACTTCGCTTTCCGCGGGGAGCGACGAGCCTCCTCGAACTGCGTTCTGCGGGGTCTCGTCCCTGCTCTTTTTTCCCGCAGGAGTCGAAGTATTCTGCCTCCACTGGCATAGGTTTTCTAATGGCAGGTAGTGCGTTAAAAGCAGAAGTTCCGCAGCGGTGCAAGCACTCTCCAAGTTACGACGCATATTAGATTATGAATTCTGAAAAAGCAACCAAACCATACGAAAATAATCGAGAAATGAAATTGACTCAAGTAGGTAGATTCTAAAAATTAAAAAGTAGGTGTACACGATGGATTGTCAGCAATGTAAAAGCAAAATGCAGGCCTTTTTGAACCAGCAGTTAACAGAAGAAGAAACCAAGGCGATGGAGGAGCATCTTCTTTGGTGTGAGGATTGTCGGAGGGAATTAACTGAACTTCAGGAGTCATCTAGTTTTTCTTTGATTAAACGCATATCACCCAAGGCCTGGCTGTCTATTGCTGTTTCATTCGTTATTGTTATAGGTATTTTGTTTGCTACAGGTACAGTAGGGAAAGCTGTTGACTGGTGGAACGGCATGAGTATGGCTGATCAGGAAAGCCTGGAGGAGATAAGGAAATTTGGGATTGGCAACACGTTAAACGTATCATCAGAAAGTAATGGAATAAAATTAACAGTAACCCATGCTGTTGCTGATGAAATGCAAACCTTTATTTATTATGAAATTGAAGATTTGAATGAGGACAGAAAGCTTAGGATGGATCATGCCGCCCAACCGACGATTACAACAGACAGTTCAGGTGTTCATATGAATATTGATATGCTTTCAGATATTCCAGCAGAGGAATCGAATAAATATAAAGGTCGACTTTCATTTCGTGAATTAAGTGAGGACGAAACGACACTTGAACTTAGAGTAGATAAGCTAATCGAAGTTGTTGCAGAAGGGTCCTCGAATTTTATGATTCCAAGGGATAACTATGAACTTAAACCTATTCGAGGAGAATGGAGTGTAAGCATTCCTGTGAAAAAAGAAATGGTCGTTGAAAAAGAGCTAGATGTGGAAGCTGAAATTGCAGGTTATCCGATAACATTTAGTAAGATAGTATTAGCCCCAACAGCTACATATTTGGAATATCAGATAAATACTGCAGATTTTGCTTCTCCTGATTTTTATATGATTTTTGACCAATTACAAAGTGAAGAGGCGATCTTTAAACAAGATCAATCCATTTCTCCTTATGGTAGAAATTATATAGGAGATGAACTGTATGCAGAACGGGTTGTATTTGAGTCGATGTATTATGCACCACCCGAATATTTTGAGGTGTCTGTCAACCGTATTCAAGAAACAATACCTGTCAATGACACATTTAAATTGGATCCTAAACTGGATGAGCCACAGACGTTTACTTTTCTAGGGACCGAATTAACATTAGAGAAGGACGAACAACAGCAACAGCCTGTATCGTATGTTTTAAAGCAACCATGGAGTGAAGACCGTATGTTTGAATCGTTAAATTTTACTGTGATCACGGAGCCCGAAATGCCAGAAGGTAGAATGGGTATGGGGTTTTCACAGGATGGTATGTACGTAGATGATCAGGGTAATACCTATCAACCTGAGGATTTTTACGATTATACAGAATTTCTTACTAAAAAAGTACGATTCTTTTCGACGGTGAGCGGGATCTTTCTAGAACCAACGAATGAAGATGAAATTCCTGTACCAAAAGAAATTCAAATGGAATCCTACAATAAAACGATCTTTCCAGATGATAAGATTAGGATTGAATTGGATTTAGAATAAATGGCTAGCGGGCTAGATTGTCCGCTAGCTTATTTAAAATAAAGTACGAAGAATAAATTTATCTGTTGCTGTGAAAAATAAGCCTTTTCTGCGTGACCGATGATTCGCTGACGGCCATCAGTGTGCGGTGATTGGTATATAAGAACTTTAGAGTCCGGCTGGATAATCAAAACTGTCGAAAGAGGCTCACTATCGGCAGATATCCCTTGAACGATTACTCACTTCTATAGCTTGAAAACCGCTCCGTGGTTCCCAGTGGAAAGGGACGTATTTTGCCGCGGTGATATCTCTTTACTCAAACGCCGTACTTTAATCAATTCTGCATGATAGAGCACCTAGGTTTACTCTTACAAATCTGTTTGAACTTATAACGATAACAGGGCATACTAATTCAAAATTGAAAAGGAGTTGTATTTAATGGGACCTATTCAACGAAACGATTATCGCTTTGAACCGGATTATAGTGTGATCAACCAAAATGGAGCGATTCAAGTATACAAACAAGGTTATTGAAGAAATAAAGTTTGATTTCTCAGGAAAATATCCTGAACTAAGTAAGATTGAAGATCTAGTTGAAGACTATTGTGAAATGCACCAAATTGATTAATCGAGATTATTCTCTATCTGTTGTGTTCCATGTTTTGCCTTCAACGTTATTTTCTACAATTTCTTCTTCAAAATCAGTAAGTGCTTCGTTTTCAAATCCTTTATGCTCTTTCTTTTCGTTAATATTCTTGCGGTTGTTTTCCATTCTTTATCCCTCCAGTTTTTTATGTCCTTATTTTCCCTTAGTTTCTACAGATTATGTGTGAGACATATTTTACCTATGTTAGATAGACTATTTCGTCATAAACTATTTATAAGCTTGGTAAAGGAGATGAGTTTATGCGTAAAAGAAAAAGTCAAAATCAAGCTGCATTAACGAATAATAAAACACCAAAGGAAAGCTTACCAGATGGACACCAACTATTTAATCGAAGTAATCATAACCGACCGAAAGACGGTCTAGGTTCTAAAGGATAGGATGATCATGATGAAAAACAATAAAAAGAATGAACAAACGGTTGAAATTGAACAACCTGATAGTAAAGAAATAGAGCACCATACCGTGCACCCTGGACAAGAAGAATGGAGTTTACAAAACGTTCGATTCGCCCCCGAAGAGAATAGCTTCATAAGTGGACGAGAGATGAATGGTGATGAATAATCAAATAAAGAAACAAGATAAAAAGCCCAGTCAAAAAGAACATCAATTCTCTGAGGAATTGTAAGATGGTGGAAAACGATACAGAATTATCAAACAACAAACCCAAAAAGGCTGTGGCGGTTTATAATCTAATAACAATCCCTGCGACCTAAAAAGTTGTGGGGATTGTTTTGTGAAAGTTTCTGTCGATAATCGTTAGTTACGATGTTATACTTAAGACATGAAGGAGGTGATTAAAGGTGGAGAATCAAATTTTAGAGATATTAAAGGAAATTAACGGGAAATTAGACAAGCATAGTGAGCAACTAGACGCTCATGGAGAAATATTGAAATCGCACACTGTATTGCTAAACGAACATAGTGGAATATTGAAGTCGCACACTGAATTGCTAAACGAACATAGCGGAATATTGAAAGCACATAGTAAAACACTACAAGAACATGGTGATATATTAAATTCGCACACGGAGAAGTTTACAGAACATGGAGATATTCTGAATTCGCACACGGAGAAGTTTACAGAACAAGGAGATATTCTGAATTCGCACACGGAGAAGTTTAAAGAACAAGGTGATATTCTGAATTCCCACACCGAAACTTTTAAAGAACATGGACAGATCTTATCCTCCTTGAGAACAGGTCAAGAATCCTTAAAAGCAGAGATTGATGGGATGAGAATAGAAAATGCAAAGGAATTCGGACAGATAAAAGAGCAATTATCTAACGTCGAAGCAAGTATTGATATTCTAAAGGATGAAACGTGGGACAATAAGAAAAATATATATCGTATTAAAAACACGATGGGGCTAAGTTAGCATAAATGTGAATTACTATTACTAATAGCCCCAATTCAACCTATTCTATTTAATATCCTCTTTAGAACCCAATACTTCAGCGAGACGATCTGGATAGTCGGTAATAATCCCTGCGACGCCACCTGAAATAAGTTGCTCCATTTGTATTTTATTATTTACGGTAAACGTATTATAAATAATCCCATAGTTTCTAGCCTCTGCAACTAGCTCTGGTTGGGTGGCATATGTAATTGCATGCAATGCTGTGGCTCCAAGCTGCTTGGCATAATTCCATGGTTGATAAAGTCCCTCCATAAACAGTACACCAGTTGTTATTTCAGGAGCAATCTCTTTTACTTTTACAAGTGAATAATGGTTAAAGCTTGATAGGATAACACGATCTGTTATCCCATAAGTACGAATGAGTTCAATTACTTTTTCCTCTAGAGTTGGATAAAATAATATCCCATTTTTTAATTCAATGTTGATCGTTACATTTGTATCTTTCACGAGTTCTAATAATTCGGCTAACTTAGGAATCCGTACTGTTGAAAAATCTTGATGAAACCAAGATCCCGCATCCGCATCTTTTATTAGATCATAGGAAATATCCTTCACTAACGAGTTTATACCAGTAGTTCGTTGTAATGATTCGTCATGGATGAGGACGAGCTCTCCGTCACGTGTCATTTGAACGTCTGTTTCAATACCAGTGGCACCTAATTCTATTGCTTTTTCAAAAGCAATCAACGTATTTTCTGGATAGTAGGCAGATGCACCTCTATGTGCATAATTAATAATGTTTGGCACGTAACGTCCCCCTTAAATTAAATCTGTTTTTTTCAGCATAACAGAAAATGAACAATCGAGAGTTAAAATAGTGTAAAATTTCGTCTTTCATAATGCTCTTTTCGTAAAGTCTGTGGCTTTTTTAACTTCATGATTGAAGTGAAATTGATGCCATGTGGCGACAAATGAAAGACAAGTAAGGTGGTTCATGGCGGGCACTAGCGCCCTTATTTGGGACAAAAAGGGCGTCATTTGAATTGTGCGGCCACCAGCGTGCTTATTTAACCAAAAGGCACATGAATAAAATCTATTCTTAGTAGTTAAGGGCTCTCATGTCCGTTAAATCATCAAATCTGTAATTTTAAGCAAAATAAGCGCCCTGGTGTCCGCTTAAATCCTTTTATGTACTCGACGACCTTCATACCACATTGTGACGGAAAGGGCGTACTATGATGGGCGCTTTGATTGAGTAGATGTTGCACTTGTGCTTTTGGGTGGAAGCACTATCCCAAGGTTACGTGGCATAAAAGTTATTTTACGTAATAAAATGAATTCTGATTTATAAGTTCAAAAGTATCTATTCATGCATCTTTTTTGGCAACCTCTAATGTCTTTATCCATTTCCTCCTTTTTCCATATGTTATCATATAGTTATTTCAAGCAACCCAAAATGATCTTAAGATGTATTTATACTAAGCCCTAAGACATAGGGTAATAAAAAAGGTACATGAACAAAAGTTCATGTACCTTAGCTAATATTATAATGACACAGCCTTCACGAAGTATTTAGTTTGTTAATGCTTGAATAGGTGCGGGGATCCGACCGCCGCGTCTTATAAATTTATCCGAGTTGTATGGGTTCACGCCCATAACAGGAGCTCGACCGAGCAGCCCGCCGAACTCAACAATATCACCTTCAGCTTTACCTGGTACAGGGATGACGCGAACGGCGGTCGTTTTTTTGTTGATCATACCTATAGCTGCCTCGTCAGCAATGATTGCTGCTAACGTTTCGGCAGAAACATTCCCGGTCAAAGCAATCATATCGAGTCCAACAGAACATACACAAGTCATTGCTTTTAGCTTCGATAACGTTAGTGCATTATCCTCAATACCACGGATCATGCCATTGTCTTCGCTAACAGGAATAAAGGCACCGCTAAGGCCACCAACATAGGAGCTTGCCATCGCTCCACCTTTTTTAACTGCATCATTCATAAGTGCCAGGGCGGCAATCGTACCATGTGTGCCAATGCGCTCTAAGCCAATTTCTTCAAGGATTTCTGCGACACTATCGTTCATGGCGTTCGTTGGTGCAAGGGATAAGTCCATAATTCCAAATGGTATGGCTAAGCGTTCAGCAACGACACGTCCAATCAGCTCACCAGCGCGGGTAATTTTAAAAGCTGTTTTTTTAATGATATCTGCAACTTGACCTAAGTCAGCATCGGGATAGCGTTTGAGTGCGTTTAATACTACGCCAGGTCCGCTTACACCAACGCTAATAACTGCTTCGCCTTCACCAGCTCCATGAAAGGCACCAGCCATAAATGGATTATCTTCGACTGGATTGCAAAATACCACCAGTTTCGCACAAGCTATACCGTTGTTGTCTTTTGTTAGTTGTGCCGCATTTTTAATTATTTTACCCATTAGATGTACTGCATCCATATTAATACCAGTTCTTGTTGTTGCGATTGACACGGATGAACAGACCCTTTCTGTTGAAGCCAATGCTTTTGGCAATGCCTCCAGTAAGGTTTGTTCTCCTTTATTAATTCCTTTATGTACAAGTGCAGAATAACCACCTATAAAATCAACACCAAGCTTTTGAGCTGCTTTATCTAACGTTTTAGCTAGTTGAATTGCTTGACTAGTAGTTGCATGTCCTAATAAGTCGGCGATTGGCGACACGGCTATCCGCTTATTAATAATAGGTATTCCATATTCTCGTTCAACTTGCTCTGCGACTGTCTTTAAATCACGGGCATAGGTTGTGATTTTGTTATACACAGCTTTATTTAATAACTCAAAATCGGCATTAGCGCAGTCGCTAAGACTAATTCCCATTGTCACAGTTCGAATGTCTAAGCTTTCCATTTGTACCATGCGAATCGTTTCTTGAACTTCTGTAAAAGCAATTCCCATCCATATCCCTCCTATTAAACCCGGTGCATTGCTTGGAATATATCCTCTAATTGGATACTTATTTTCAAATGCATGTTCTCTTCGATTGGTGCGAATTTTTGTTGTAACGGCTCCAAATTGGTGGCATCATCCACTTCAATAACCATGATCATCGTAAAGAAATCTTGTAAAATTGTTTGACTGATGTCGAGAATGTTTATGTTGTTGTCTGCAAGAACAGTTGTGACGCTTGCAATAATCCCAATTTGATCTTTACCAATTACACTAACAACTGCGCGTTTTTTCATGTTCATCACCTCACGTTCTTAGAAATGAAAAAGATTGGAAGCATGGCATCCAATCTAGGTAGTATGTAAAACATCTGTGTGGTTGCCTATGATTGTATTGTGAAGATCGGTGCTACTTATTACAGTCTATAGAAGCTATACTGGAAATAGTATTACCGATAACAATCAAAGCATCCATTTTAATAAGGTGAGTTTATCAGCTCTACTGACTAACGTCAATAGAATTTCACTTTGTAATTAGCAATAGCCTTAACTGGATTTGGTACGCTTTACGATTGAGATGGAAATTATCAGATTCTGATCTGCACGGATTGTAAAGCGGAGTGAGATATTAATTTTCATTAAAGAGACATATGTAATCTAAATGGATTGTTAACTGTCGAATTAATAGTGATAATGGTCTTCAAATACAACAAATAGAGCAACTGATCCTTGCAAAGTCCATTCATGTATCATTCCGGAGTTGTTTTTTTCTTTAACGTAGTTTGTTTATTCCAATCTATTAAAATATTCATAATCATAAATAGGTTAGAACGATCCTCTTCCTCTATGTTTTCGAGTTCACTTAGCAGTTGGCTCATTGTTTCTTGTTTTTTATCAGAAAAGATAGAAAAGCGAAATAGTTCCTCTAGTGATATATCAAGTGCTCTTGCTACCTTATTGATGGAATCTAACGTGGCATTTTTTTCTCCACGTTCCAATTGACCAATATATGTCGAATGTAAGCAAGCCATATGTGCAAGCTCTTCTTGGGTTATTCCTTTTGCTTTTCTTAGTTTTCGAATTCGTTCACCTAGTACTTTTGCTATTTCGTGTTTGGGCATTTCATTTTCACCTCTGACTTAATAAATATACCTTGAATCAAGAAACATTCGAAGATACAATAAATATTAATTGATTATAATTGAAATACTATAAATATTAATGTTATATTTAACTAGTAAGTCTTTTATATGTAAGCGTTAATTATAAAATTACTTTATTTCGAAATGGACTGCAATAGTAGCCCATTGAATGTTTGATTTAAATGACATCCCTCTCAAAAGCTAGGGTGCCATTTTCATTTATAATTAAGTAAGAAAAGGGTGATAACTATGTTTGATAGTCTATCAGATGCAAATTTAATCGACGCCTATGAACAGGCTGTACATTTAGGACTTGATCATGATTTTATTATTTTGTTAGAAAAAGAAATAGCTGACCGTGGACTAAAAGTGATTTAGTAAAAGGTTGCGAAGTTAAGTGAAACGTCTGTTGTGTTACTAGTACCCTATATTATTACCTTCCAAAACCTCGTAAACATCTATTTTCCTCTCAATAATCTCATTCTCAAGTAAATCGATTACATCTTTATTGTATTCCAATGTTATAGCTTTAACAAACACTTCCACCAACAATTCATCGTTAATAAATTTCATAAAAGTATTCTCCTCTAAGTGAATGGCATTCTTACCTTTCACCTATATACAGTATATTGAAACAATCTGTATTTGAACAAGTGAAAAATATTACCAATAATTTCCCGAAACATGTAAAGACTAGATAAAAGGATACAAAATTTAATTTTTAGATAGGTGGAAAAAATGGAGGAGCTGAAAGATAAAACAGCAGCATTAAGTAATTTTCTAAGCAAGTTATTGCGGGATAATTTTGGCAAAGGGCCAGAAGGTGTATATGTGTCAATTGCAAATAAGTATATTACCTTTCATGTGCGAAAGTTCATGTCTCCAACTGAAAAGATACTATTAAGAAAACGGCAGGATAGCTTATTACAAGAAACACGAGATTTAGTAATGCAGGATTTAATTCCGGAAATCAAAGCGAATATCCTTCATATGTGTAAGATGGAGGTGCAAGAATTTTACTATGACTGGGACTTACATAATAAATCAGCTATATTTGTTGCAGTCACAAGTGAAGAAACAAAAAGTGACTATCCAGTAACACAACACTATCCCGGTAAAATGAATCTTGAAAAAGAAGTAGTTCATATTAGTCGTACGGTTCAAAAGACTCCCGACTATATTGAATCCTTTTTCCTCAATTCTAGAACGTTATTGGTAATCAGGCAAGGGATTTTAGTTAGTATTGAGAAGGAATTAATTCGGGATGGTCTACAGGAGAAACTGAAGCTTACTAAGCGTAAAATGGAAAAAACACACTTTCACAGTAACAGTCATTTTGAGGAGAATCTAGGTACAAGTGTGCATGATATATTTGTCGATTGGGATTTCGACAGGGATAAAAGTCTAATAGTGTTTATTACAAATCCCTTATCAGTTAATGAATGAAAAAGGGAGTATCCGAATTGGATACTCCCTTGGTAACTTGTATATAAAAAGTAAGTTCATGTACGTATATTTTTTTTAATTAATATTGCCGCGGTACTTCTACCTTAATCTTTTTACTAGCCTAAACGACGTAAGCCCTACCTCTCTTACATCCTTACGACTCCGAAGCCGATCCAGTGTGATTAAGCGAATTCTTTTTAACAAAAGCAGAATCCAACATTTTTATCACTCTTTTATAGTCAAATTACCTTATAATGCGAAGGCAATTACTAACTATATCAGAAAAGTATAGTGAAGTCAATAGATGAAGATGATTACTGGTCTATGTTCCGACTTGTTGGTAAGATAATGTTGGTAAATAGGAACGGTGTACCCGTGAAAAAAGGAGATGGATGAGATGACAACTATGTCAGATAAAAAAGATATTCGGCTAATTGCGCTTGATATGGATGGGACATTGCTTAATGAGGGCAATCAGATATCTCAGGCTAACTATAATGCAATTCAAAAAGCGCGTGAGCAAGGTGTCGAAGTGATCTTATGTACAGGACGGCATTACATTACGACACATGAATTTGCTAAAGAACTTGGTCTCACTTCATATTTTGTTACTGCTAATGGAAGTGAAATATGGACGGCTGCTGGAGAACTGGTAGATCGTCAAGTGATAGACGTCGCTATTATTGAAGCATTGGTTGAGTTACATAAAAAATATCAAACATATGCTTGGATGGCATCAACGAAAGAGGTTTTCAGAGGGGAAGCACCTGTAAATATAGCCGATTATCAATGGTTAAAATTTGGCTTTGATACAACTGATAATAGCATAAAACAAAAAATAATTGAGGAGCTTGCAGCAGACAATCGAATTGAGTTAAGTAATTCGAGTTTGACGAATGTCGAAGTGAACGCAGTGGGAATAAATAAAGCTATGGCGATTGAAAAAGTGTGCGAGCACTTAAATATAACAATGGACCATGTGATGACGATGGGAGATAGCTTAAATGATATTCGCATGATTGAAGAAGCGGGTCTTGGTATTGCGATGGGGAATGCCCAAGAACAAGTAAAGCGAGCGGCTGATTGGGTGACAACAAGTAATGAAGAAGATGGTGTAGCCAACGCGATTAACCACTGGATTCTTGATCCTAACAACTAATTAATGGACATACAACACCAACAGATTGTGAATGTAACACTTGCAGTAATTCTATAGTTATACTAAGTTTATAGAAGAGGATATTCGACTCTCTGCTTTATAAAGGCTAAGTTTGTCATAATGTTCAAATAATTGTAAGAAATGAATGCAATAACCTATGCATTTAGTTGCGACATTTTCCTACAAAGCGTTATGATGGATAGGAGAGATTTGAAACATAAGGAGCGAATGATGATGTCAAAACAGCAAATAGGTGTTATTGGATTAGCCGTTATGGGTAAAAACCTTGCGCTAAACATTGAAAGTAGAGGTTATTCTGTTTCTGTGTATAATCGTTCACCAGAAAAAACAGAGGATTTTTTGAAAGAAGAAGCAAAAGATAAAAATTTTGCAGGTACATACAGCATTGAAGAATTTGTAGCATCACTAGAAAAACCGCGTAAAATTCTTCTTATGGTTAAAGCGGGTAATCCGACAGATGCCACAATTGAGCAATTAAAACCATTCTTGGAAAAAGGCGATATTCTTATTGATGGAGGTAACACCTTCTACGAAGATACAATTCGTCGTAACAAAGAATTAGAAGAAACTGGTATCCATTTTATTGGTACAGGTGTTTCTGGTGGAGAAGAAGGTGCGTTAAAAGGACCTTCAATTATGCCGGGCGGACAAAAAGAAGCGTACGACCTTGTAGAACCTATTTTAACAGCTATTGCTGCACAGGTTGATGGAGAGGCTTGTACAACATACATCGGACCTAATGGAGCAGGCCACTATGTGAAAATGGTGCACAATGGTATTGAGTATGGCGATATGCAATTAATTTGTGAAGCCTACTTTATTCTTAAGCACGTCCTAGGATTGGATGCAGATGAGCTTCATGAAGTATTTGCCGAATGGGATAAAGGTGAACTGGACAGCTATCTAATTGAAATCACCGCAGATATTTTTACGAAGAAAGATGATGAAACAGGTAAGCCAATGGTTGATGTGATTCTGGATACTGCTGGTCAAAAAGGAACAGGAAAATGGACGAGCCAAAGTGCCCTAGACTTAGGTGTTCCACTGCCAATCATTACAGAATCTGTTTTTGCTCGATTCATTTCAGCGATGAAAGAAGAACGTGTCAAAGCTAGCCAAATCTTACACGGTCCAGAAGCAGGAAAAACAGCATATCAAGGCGATAAAGCAGAACTAGTTGAGGCTATCCGTAAAGCGTTGTACATGAGTAAAATTTGCTCATATGCACAAGGGTTTGCCCAAATGCGTGCTGCATCTGAAGAAAATGATTGGAATTTACGCTATGGGGATATTTCCATGATCTTCCGTGGAGGCTGTATCATCCGTGCACAGTTCTTGCAAAAAATTAAAGAAGCATATGATCGTGACTCAGAACTAGCGAACTTGTTATTAGATCCATATTTCCAAGAAATCGTAGAAAGCTACCAAGCATCATTACGTAAAGTGCTTGCAGTTGCAATTGAACGTGGTATTCCTGTACCAGCATTCTCAAGTGCTTTAGCATACTATGACAGCTATCGTACAGAGACACTACCTGCAAACCTGCTACAAGCACAACGTGATTACTTTGGTGCCCATACGTACCAACGTGTTGATAAAGAAGGTATATTCCATACAGAATGGATGAAATAAGAAAAATGGCCCCGCTCAGATTGAGCAGGGCCATTTTTCTTAAAATAAGGCTGTTTTCTAATAGATTGTTGTTAATGCGCAAAATATCCTAGAACGCGATGTAACCTTGTGATAGTGCTTCCACTCAAAAGTACAAGTGCACCATTCATAGTACGCCTTTTCCGGAACGTGTGGTACGAAGGTCTGTGGTCGGCCCCGGAAAGGTCTGCTAAGCGGACACCAGGGCGCTTATTTCGCCTGAAATCACAGATTTGGTGATTTAGCGGACATGAGAGCCCTTATCTACTAAGAATAGATTCTATTCATGTGCCTTTTGGTTAAATAAGGGCTCTGGTGGCCGCACAATTCAAATGATGCCCTTTTTGTCACACATAAGCGCTCTAGTGGCCGCCAAACCACCGAACTTGTCTATCAAGCTTTATCGCCACTTTGCATCTAGCACTACGTCGCATTTCACTTCAAATATGACATAAAAAGCAACAAACTCTATGAAAAGAGCCTAAAATAATTAATCTAGGCGGTTGGAGACGTTCCACCAATGGTATCCATCCTCTTTCAGCATGTCGTCAGATGCTTTAGGTCCCATTGTTCCAGACTCATAATTAGGAAAATCATTCGCTTTACTGTTTTCCCATGCTTGTGAAATAATATCAACAAATTTCCAAGAAAGGGCTACCTCATCCCAGTGTGTGAAGTTTGTTGAATCACCACGCATACAGTCATGTAAAAGTACCTCATAGGCTTCAGGTGTATTCATTTTGTCTTTGCTACTATTGTTGTAGTTCATGGCAATTGGCATCGAAACTGTACCATGATCTCCCTTTTTCGCATTCAAATATAAGCGCAGTCCCTCGTCAGGCTGGATGTGAATAACTAATAAGTTCGGGTGGACGTTAGATGCCTTGTCGTAATATAGATTCATTGGCAGGTCCTTAAACTGAATCACAATTTCAGTAGATTTTTGTTTCATTCTTTTTCCTGTACGGATATAGAATGGCACACCCTTCCAACGGAAATTATCGATTAATAGCTTCCCTGCTACATATGTTTCTGTATTTGACTCAGGATCGACACCATTTGCTTCGCGGTAAGCACTTAGTTCCTCACCACTTACATTTCCTTGACCGTATTGACCGCGTACGAAATAGTTATTTACATCCTCGACTTCAATAGGTCGTAAAGCACGAAGCACCTTCACTTTTTCACTACGAATTTCTTCAGGTGTTAGTTTAATTGGTGGTTCCATTGCTAAAAGTGCCATCATTTGTAAAATATGGTTTTGCACCATATCGCGTAACGCACCAGAGGATTCATAATATCTGCCACGATCTTCTACACCTAGTGTTTCACTTGAAGTGATTTGAATGTTGGAAATGTATTGATTGTTCCAAAGTGGTTCAAACATTGCATTCGCAAATCGTATAACTTCTATGTTTTGGACCATCTCTTTACCTAAATAATGATCTATACGATAAATCTGGTCTTCAGTAAAGGCTTGGCGAATTTGTTCGTTTAATTCTTTTGCAGATGGATAATTATGGCCAAATGGTTTTTCAATAACCAAACGAGACCAACCCTCCGTAGATGTTAGTCCTTGCGATTTTAAATTTTCAGCAATTGTACCAAAGAAATTAGGTGCCATTGCTAAGTAGAAGATTCGGTTACCTTCCGTATGATATTCACCATCGAGGTCATTTAATAATGTATGTAGTTCTTGATAAGATTCGATATTCGTTACATCAAACGGATGATAATGGAAGTGAGATGAAAAAGCATCGTGATCAATGTTATCATTTTTAAATGATGCAATCGATTCTTTGACATTATCTCGCAAAACAGCATTTGTCCACGGTCTTCTTGCTACACCAACTACCGCAAAGTTATCGGAAAGCTTACCACTTCGATATAATCGATAAATGGATGGATACAATTTGCGTTTTGCCAAATCACCGGTTGCTCCAAAAATGACGATAATCGATTTTGGCTTATTTGTTTTCATGATTTAAGATACCTCTCTTTGCATTAATAATTTAATTAAATAATGACGATATTTATTTTTATAATATTTTGATTACTTCTGATTCTCATACTACTAATAATAGCATGATACCGATTCGAATAGAAAACTTTTGATTGTCTAAGAAGTGAATCTTTAAGGAAAATTCTTTTCTTTGAATTGTGTAAATACTATACTAACACTTGTACATGAAATAACAAACAAATTTGAAATTTCAAAAGTATAAACTTAGAAATGGGTTTGGACATAGTTATTTAGAAAGGAGTAATTTTATGAAAGCCTATAATGGGTACTTAATTGATTTGGACGGGACTGTTTATCGAGGTACGGAGGTTATTCCAGAAGCGGTGAAGTTTATCAATGAATTGGAGAAGAGAAGTATTCCTTATTTGTTTTTAACAAATAATTCAACAAAACCCCCACGTAAAGTTGCGGATACTTTAATCAGCATGGGAATACCAGCAACGACGGAACATGTATTTACGACAAGTATGGCGACAGCGGCTTACGTATCAGAACAGCATCCTGGAGCACGCGTTTACTCTATTGGTGAGGAAGGGTTACTTGCTGCACTAGAAGAACAAGGACTAGAAATTGTTGAAGACAATGCTGATTTTGTTGTGATGGGTCTGGATAGAACAATTACATATGAGAAGTTGACCAGAGGCGCTTTGAATATTCGCAAAGGAGCAAGGTTTATTGCAACCAATGGCGACGTTGCATTACCTACAGAACGCGGATTTCTGCCGGGAGCTGGTTCATTAGTTTCTGTTTTAGCTGTTACTACAGGAATAACACCAACTTTCATTGGCAAACCAGAATCGATTATTGTCGAGCAGGCACTTGAAGTATTAGGGACTTCCAAACAAGAGACAATTATGGTTGGTGACAACTACGACACTGATATTTTGGCGGGAATCCGTGCAGGTATCGACTCATTACTCGTCTATACCGGAGTTACTACAAAGGAACATATGCAAGCAATCCCACAGAAATCAACCTATATGTTGCAATCGCTAAGTGAGTGGAATTTTTAATAATAATTAAGAAAATAGACTGAATCCACCAGTCTATTTTCTTATGATATGGACATAACTGGTAAAAAAGTAAATTTGGTGATTAATCATGATGAAACTTTTATTCCTAATATTGTCTATATTAAATGCATTTGACGGGCTCATAACTTATTATGGATTAGAACACTCATTCATTGCCGAAGCAAATCCGCTTATGGCATTGGTCTATAACATTAGTCCAAACTTATTTCTAGTTAGTAAATTGATCCTTTCCGTTATGCTCATCACACTTGCAATCAAAAACATGCTCCCTAAAACAAGAGTATTACATGGATTACTAGCAGCTGCCCTTGTTGTCTACAGTTACACCTGCTTCTTACATGGCGTATGGATGTATCAAGTAATTTAGGAGTTTGGGATCAGGTAAGTATTAAAATGAGCAAACCCCTAACGTGTTGCCATCTAAGTCTTCAAATTCAAAAAAGGTTACTTCGCCATCTTGTTCAATCGAACGAATGACATTGGTTGTTGTTTGTAATTTTTGATGTGCTTTATGTATATCTGCAGTATAAAAGTTAAATAAAGGATGTTTTACTTGGGTTGTTGTCACTTCATCCGTTTGAATTAAGGTTAGTGGAGTTTCAGCTACGTTTAGTGCAGCGATTTGGTTATCGATCTTAAAACGTACAGTTAACTCAAATGTATCTACATACCAATTAACTGCTTTCTCTAAATCATGTACTTGAACAAATACAGTATCAATCCTATCAAATAGTTTAGCCATCCTAGTTAGGCCTCCTTTTTGTAATGAGTCTATTTTTACATAAGGTCGGGTAAATTACTAGCTTAAAAAAATAGTCAAGGTGGGAGAAGTGATGGATTATATTATTACAACCGATCGCTTAAATATGCGATTGATGCTTGAGTCAGATCAAGCTTACTTATCGAAGATTTTTTCTGATCCAGTTGCGATGACCTATTATCCTTCTACGAAAACACAAGAAGAAGTTATACGTTGGATAAACTGGACGCTCAATAATTACCGAAAGTTCGGTGTTGGTCTTTGGATTGTGGAAGACAAACAAACGGGTGCATTTCTCGGACAATGTGGCATCGTTCCACAAAAAGTTGATGGACAGGTGCAAATGGAGATTGGTTATTTATTTACACGTCAAGTATGGGGAAAGGGATATGCAACAGAAGCAGCGTTAGGCTGTAAGCGGTATGGTTTTGAACAGTTGAATGTGCCGCAACTTATTTCCTTAATTGACCCTGACAATCATGCTTCAATTAGGGTCGCGGAGAAAATTGGTATGGCTCAAGAGAAAACAATCTCGAAATGGGATAAGCAGTTATATTTATATAAAGTAGTCAATCAGTTTACATAACAAAACCCGATCAGGTGTGATCGGGTTTTATCTATTATTGTGTAGCCTTTTGCAGTTTGTTTATCATTTTTATCGACTTTCCTGTTCCGATCGCTACACATTCCAAGGGGTTTGGAGCGATATGAACTGGCACATGAAGTTCTGTTTTTAGCCATTGTTCCATCCCTTTTAACAAAGCTCCACCACCTGCAAGCGTAATCCCGTGGTCAACAATATCTCCACTTAACTCAGGTGGACAATGTTCTAATGTTAAACGAATCGTATCAAGAATAGAAACTAATGATTCTTTAATTGCTTCTTGAACTTGCTGTGACGTAACAGTAATCGTCTTCGGTAAGCCAGTTACCAAATCTCTACCGCGAATATCCATTGACACTTCTTCATGTTCAATTAGGGCATAACCAATCTCCATTTTAAGTGATTCAGCAGTACGTTCACCGATTAGGATATTGTAATGTTTGCGGATATATTGAATAATATCTTCATCCATTTTGTCTCCACCAGTACGCACGGAGCGGCAGGATACGACACCGCCGAACGAGATGATACCTACTTCACTTGTTCCACCACCAATGTCAACGATCACATTAGCGATCGGTTCTTCTACAGGAAGATCAGCACCAATTGCTGCAGCGACAGGTTCTTCAATTAAGTGGACTGTTTTTGCGCCATAGCCTTTAACTGCATTAATGATCGCACGACGCTCGACTGAAGTAGCACCTGATGGGGCACATACAACAACAGTAGGTTTACGCATGGATAAGCCTATTGTTTTTGACACCTTTTTTAACACTTCTTTTAGTAGTTGAGCAGTTACATCATAGTCCGCGATAACGCCATCCTTTAGCGGACGGATCGGTACAATGTTCTTCGGCGTTTTTCCGACCATTTCTTTCGCTTCTGTACCAACAGCGACAACTTGATTCGTGCGGATATCAATTGCAACGACAGACGGCTCATTAAATACGATACCTTTTGATTTAGAATATACGAGAATATTAGCAGTACCTAAATCTATTCCAATTTCAGCATTTGAAAACATATATGTTCCTCCAGTGATGTCAAATTCCTTATGATGTCTAGTTTGCCCAATTGAACAATGAAAGAAATCATAAATTAACAAATTTTAAATAATATTTATGACATTGAGTTATTAGTACTTGTACAAATTTATATCATACTATAAGGCGCACAACCAAATTCTTTAGATTAAAAGGAAAACTTGGCTTTCACCAGTAGACCAGGCAAAAGCCAAGTTGTTTGCGACATAAGAGACTTGATTACTTACTGTAATTAAGTCTGATTCTCTTCTAATAGGTTTGCAAGAACGTGTATTTTATATTTTTCAATCTTACGTCCTCCGAAGCGGCGAATCCAGGTATGTTTTAGTTGCTCTACATACCAGCCTTTGCTATCTACGTGCATTCCTATTCATCCTCACTCCAAGAATTAGAGATACTCAGCAAGTATTTTAACACGAAACATGCAGTTATTAAATGACAGATAGATTAAATTTTTGTTTCATTCATGTCTTTATTATATATAATTAAGAAGTAATTAGTGTTTCATGTAATTTCTGCTAATACTACTGGAGGTCTAAAAAGTGGGATATGAAATAAAATCATTAAACATCGGTGAACCAAAAATATATCAGCATAATGGCAAGGAATTACACACGGCATTTGTAAAGCATCCTGTCAATGAAACGCTATGGCTATCGAAAATCGGCTTAGCTGGCGATGGACAAGCAGATATGAAAAATCACGGCGGAGAAGATAAGGCATTACTACTCTATCCTTATGAGCATTATGCATATTGGCAGCATCGTTACGAGAAAACTTTCACAATCCCTGCTTTTGGGGAGAATGTCACAATCGAAGGCATAACGGAAGACAATTTATATATTGGAGATGTCTATCGTTTAGGTGAGGCGCTTATCCAAGTTTCACAGCCTCGTAATCCGTGTTATAAAATCGCGGCAATTAATGAGCTGAAGGATATTACAGCAGTAGTAACAGAAACAGGTTATAATGGCGTTTATTTTCGCGTGCTACAGGAAGGTAATGTCAATCCAGATGATAAATTAACGCTCGTAAAAACAAATACAAGTCAAATAAGTGCTGCCTACATTAGCAAGATCCTGCATCATGACAAACAAAATCGAAAAGGGATCGAAACGATATTGCAGGTCAATGAAATCGCAGTATCATTACGGAATTCTTTGGAAAAAAGGTTAGCAAAACTAAAAGACTTAACTTAACATGCTTAAAGATAACTAACAATAGAAAGGATGATGGTCGTGGATTATGTTAGCACGATGGCAGAGGAAAAAATCAAGGAAGCAATTAGAGATGGGCAATTGGATCACTTACCTGGCAAGGGCAAGCCGCTTCAACTAGAAGATTTGTCAGCTATTCCTGAAGACATGCGCACGAGCTACCATATGATGAAAAACTCCGGCTATCTTCCAGAAGAAGTGCGTCTCAACAAAGAGCTTGTCTCCTTACGAGATTTAATTGCGGCATGTGAGGATGGGGGTGAGCGAGAAAATTATAAAAAGAAATTAACGGAAAAAGAGCTACACTATAAATTACTGATGGAAAAAAGAAAACTAACTACAGGTACAGGCAGAAAGTATAGAAGTAAAATTAATCAGCGTTTTGGTTTATAGTCTGTAATATCGGTTTACATCAAAGGAGAGAGTATTTTGCGCAGTCTGTTCATTTATGCTTATGCAATTATTCAAATATTAGGAAGTAC
This sequence comes from Radiobacillus sp. PE A8.2, assembly GCF_045635475.1. Lineage (NCBI taxonomy): Bacteria > Bacillati > Bacillota > Bacilli > Caryophanales > Bacillaceae > Radiobacillus > Radiobacillus sp. PE A8.2. The sequence goes on from NZ_JBJGXI010000023.1 coordinate 47,108, forward strand.
ATTTGATTTGAAGAAGGTTAGACGCCTTCCAAAGGATATTTCAATAGATGAAAGAAATGAGCGAACTTTTCAGACACCAAGTCGTGTTTCGAGAAATGTAATCGAAAAAGCTGGTGTTAATGTGCACGTAACTGGTCAAGAAAAGGTCCCGGCCGGTCCGGTTTTATTTGTCGGGAATCACCAAGGTTTGTTTGATATTCTTGTTTTGCTTGGGTATTTAGGAAAACCACTTGGATTTATCGCCAAACACGAAATTAAGAAACTTCCTATTATACCGAAATGGATGGAGCTCATACATTGTGTGTTTATCGACCGTACCGATCGCAGGGGAGCCATTCAAGTGATCAACAAAGGAATTGAAAATCTGGAGCAAGGGCAATCAATGGTTATCTTTCCAGAAGGTACAAGAAGTAAAGGACAAGCACTGCATCCGTTTAAATCAGGTAGCTTACGATTAGGTACAAAAGCTAAAGTTCCAATTGTGCCGATTGCAATCGAAGGTACGTATAAAATAATGGAGCAAAATAATGGCAGAATAAAAGCAGCAGAAGTGTATGTACAAATTTGTGATCCGATTTATCCGGATCAGTACGAAAATATAAAAAATACCGTGCTAGCAGAAGAAATTCAAGCAGCCGTCGATACAGCGTTAAAAAATATGTAATCAAGCATTTAGTCACTGAAGATAAGGAGGATTCTTATGTGTGGAAGGTTTACTTTACATGCAGAAGATCTAGAAATTCTAAAAGAATATGACCTTACTGAGATGCCGAATTATGATCAAAGGTATAACATCGCGCCAGGACAAAAGGTGTTAGCTATTATTCATGATGGTAAACAAAAGCGAGCAGGCTATTTAACTTGGGGATTAGTTCCTGCTTGGTCGAAGGACCTGAAAATTGGTTTTAAGATGATCAATGCTAGAAGTGAAACAGCCCATCAAAAGCCCAGCTTCAAACGCCTTATGTCACAGAAACGGTGTTTAATTGTAGCTGATAGCTTTTACGAATGGGAACGCCTTGATAAAGGGAAGCAAGCCAAGCGGATCGCTTTAAAAAATCGTCATCTATTTGCATTCGCAGGGTTATGGGATAAATGGGAACATGAAGGGGAGGAATTGTATACGTGCACCGTTTTAACACGAGCGGCCAATACATTTATGCAACCAATCCATGACCGGATGCCGGTAATCTTACCGAAGGAAAAAGAGAATGAGTGGATTGAACCACTTAAGCGCGATCCTAATGAGGTGTATCAGTTTATCCAAGGATTGGACATTGATCCATTAGAAGCCTACGATGTTAGTGATTATGTTAATTCGTCTAAAAATGAAGGACAAGCATGTATTGCACCATTGATATAACTGCGGAGGTATCGGCAAAATTCCGGTACCTTTTAGTTTGGGAAAAGGTTGTTTTCTAAAGATTGTTGTTATTACGGAAATTAGCTAATATCCGGCGTAATGCTTAGGTATTCACTTATCATACATGTGCACCGCTCCGTCCCTCCACTTTGCTTCTGAGTTAGCTGAAGCCGTGCCCGCGGAAAGCGACTGCCTGGAGCGGAAATCACAAGCACTATGTTACGCCGGATTTTATTTCAACTACCAAGTAAAAAACAACAAACTTTTTAAAATTTGTAGGGGTACGAAGTGCAAATATCGTCTAGTACATAGAAGCGATAGTGGAAGGGGGGAGAGCGCTATTTCAGATGAATTACTTATTAAAAAAATTAATGCGGGTAACAATCAAGCATTAAGGGTACTAATTGAACGTTATAAACACCACGTTTTTAAAGTAGTATATAGTGTCGTTCGCGATCAAAAACAAGCTGAAGACCTTGTGCAAGATACATTTATTAAAATGGTAGATGCTCTCCCATCTTACCAATCACAAGGATTTAAAACGTGGCTAAGCCGAATTGCGTTTCATAAAGCAATTGATGCGAAACGAAAGCAGCAACGAAGTAAAGAAGATTTAAACTTAAGTGATCAATTATATAGTCTGCCAAGTACTCAAAGTACGGAGCAACAGCTACTCGAAAAAGAACAAAAAATACGTGTGAGAAATTCCGTCGATAAACTTCCTGATAAATTAAGGAGCGTAGTCTGGTATTACTACATAGAGGAGCTATCTTATGAGCAAATAGCTGCAAAATTAAACCTTGAACGAAAAAATGTTGAAATGCGTTTGTACCGCGCTAGAAAATGGATGAAAGCAAATTGGAAGGAGGATGATTTTTAATGGAACACGTGAGTAAAGAGCAACTAGCTCGATTTGTCGAAGGAGAATTACCAGATGCGGAAAACAAACTAGTCGAAACTCATTTAGACGATTGTGATATATGTTTCCAGTTGTATGTAAGTGCCATAGATGATTGGAGTATGCCAGAGATAGGTTTATCCGAAACATTTACGTCTGAAACAGTTGCAAAAATTACAAACCAAAATGCTTGTTATCATGCTAAATCATCAAATCCACCAGCATCCAAAGCGAGGAAAAAACAGACGTTTGCGCATTATTTATTAGCAGCGGGATTAACAGTAGTGCTTATGCTAACCGGTGCATTCCAAAATGTACTAACAATTTCCGATCAAACATCGGTAAAAGATGAGGTATCGATCACTGATCAGTTAATGAATACAACAACCAGCTGGTTAGATCAATTGAAAGGGGAGATAAATAGATGAGAAAATCACCATTATTAGCTTTTTTCTTAGCGTTAATACCGGGCTTCGGTCACATGTATTTAGGGCGAAAAGTTCGTGGGTTTTTATATGCTTTAAGCTTTTTCGGATCGATTGGGCTAGGGTTTATAGCCTTAGTTACATTTTATGAAGGGGATATAGCATTAATCTTTCTCATTCTTGCGGCACTTATTTGGGGGATTAGCGTACTTGATATGCTGGTTATATTGCTATCTGGCTCTACCATTAATGGTGTATCAAATAATACGCAGGTGCAAATAGATGATGGGAGGACAAATTCCACCGATCAGAACGAACGATTCTTTACGATATTACTATCATTTGTACCAGGTGTAGGTCATTTTCACTTGGGACTAAACCAACGAGGTCTGACTTTTTTGGCTGGATTTATTGGTCTAGGAACGATGGTGTTTTTTGTTAGTATTATGACAAATCAGGGTGGCTTTCTAATTTTCTTACTGGCGCTTCCGATTATATGGATTTACAGCTTGTTTGATGTAATCCAACTTTTGAATAAAAAACAAAACGGAGAGACTGTTGAAGATAGCACGATTATGGATGATTTAGACCGGTTTCGTGAGGAAGGCAAAAAAAGTAAAATGCTAGCAACGATTTTATCGATGTTTCCTGGCGCTGGTCACATGTACCTTGGATTACAAAAGCGAGGCTTGCAATTGATGATAGCATTTTTATTATCAATCTATGTTCTAGATGTATTGCGCCTTTCAATCTTTTTATTCCTAATTCCGATTATATGGTTTTTCAGCTTTTTCGATGCGTTGCAGCAAGTGAATAGAGCCGAATATGAGGAGTTAGAAGATATTCCAATCGTCAGTTATTTTGTTAATCATCAAAAATGGGTTGGAATTGGGCTTGTGGTACTCGGCCTCTTTTATCTATTAGACAGTATAGTGCTTCCGATGACTGCAAGTTACTTTGATTTTAACATTTGGGCTTATGAACAGTATTTTCAAGTTGTTATCGTCTGCTTGCTGCTAATTGGTGGAGGCGTCAAGCTGTTGTCAGGTTCAAGCCGTAACGAGGAGGCGAAGAAATGAGGAAGTGGCGTGTTGGTTCGATCTCAATGGGGTTGGCTCTAGTTATGCTAGGTGTATTCATTTTGCTATCGCAGTTTACAAACATAGACATTATAAACATATCGATGATGTGGTTACCAATCGTCTTAATTGCATTAGGTTTAGAGATTATTGTCTATATAATCTTATCGAAACAAGAGCAACCGCGGGTACAATATGATATTTTATCAATTTTATTTATCATTGCTCTCGGTGCTGTTTCCTTAGTAACATTTATCGCAATCTCTACCGGGCTTGTTCAGCTAATCAACAATGAAGTGCATGCAGAAGTGAAGCAAGCAGTATTGCCATCAATAGAGAAGGAGGTTAATGAGAGCATTGTGCAGATTGTGATAAATTCGAGTAATTCGAATGTATCGTTGGAGCCTAATGATACAGATACAATTCATCTGTTTGGAACATACCAAACCGGAACGAACGTTGATGAGATAAATAATAATGAAATTGTTACCTTCGAACAAGTCGGCGATACGCTGTATGTCCAATTACTAGACGCTCCTGATCGCCATGGACTGTTAGATAATTATAACGCAGCCTATGATGTGACATTATCTCTTCCCGGTGATATAAATGTCGAGGTGCGCACGTATGTAGATGAAATGCATCTTGATTTAAGCAAAATTAAAAGCAGCTGGTATGTGCAAGATTCTAATACAGTAACGTTATCAGAGGCGGATCACGCAGATGTGACCATCACGATGCCTGATGAAGACTATGAGTTACTGGAGGAAGAAGTGGCTACGAGTGAAGTGGCAGAAACAGAAGGAAATAATCAAGCAACAACATCTTTTGGCACTGGCGAATATCAGTTAAATTTTGGTTCTGTACATGATGTTATATTTCGATAAATTAATTTGACGAGTGCATCCATTGTGGATGCACTCGTTTTTGAAATTTGCAGTGTAATATAATACGGCGAAATAGATCTAGTATGCGACGTAACATTAAACAGGAGCTGTAGAGGAGGCTTGTACTGACTGTCGATGACGGCCACGACTGCGCTTATCTGTGACAAAAGAGGCGTTATTAGAATTGTGCGGCCACCAGCGCACTTATTTGGGTGAATTTGTTGTTTCAACGAGTTGATATCGATAAATAAGAGCTGTGGTGGCCGTCAAATCATCGAAACTGAAAATTCAAGCGAAATAAGCGCTTATATGGCCGCTCAATCCGGTTAATACCTCTGCTGTTGGAATAGCTAGACGCGTGAGCGGAAATCACGAGCACTACGTCGCATTTTATTTCAATAATAAAGTTTAAAATGCAACACACTTTACTACAATATGCCTGTTATTCAAAGTCAACAAACCAATAAACTCTTTTGTTTATCAGAAAATATAGATATACTAACTAAAAGAAAGGATTTCACAAATAACTGATAAAGGTGACATTATATGACGCTGCTTAACCTAGACTCTGCATTTGATCGTACTACACTAAACCAACTATTTCAGCAATTGGAAACAGACGTACCTATGACCGCGAAGCAAATCAGTAAAATGAAATCCTTTATATCAGAGCAATTTAATATTTTTCACGAGTTAAAATATGCAATTGCTCAGTCGACCACGATTACGATTACCAATAAAAATGGAGTTATTACTTATGTTGACGATAACTTTTGTAAACTGACAGGATATTCAAAAGAAGAACTACTGCACCAAAGTCATAGGCTTTTAAATTCTGGATTCCATAATCGTAGCTTTTATAAGGAATTGTGGGAGACCATTCTAGCTGGTGATGTGTGGGAAGGGGATATAAGGAATCAAAAAAAAGATGGTTCCTATTTCTGGGTGAAAACGACTATAGTTCCATTACTTGGTGAAGAGCAGGGAATTACTGCTTTTGTTGCATTTCGTACGGATATTACAGAAAAGAAAGAGATTGAAGAAAAGCTATTTGATGCAATAAATAATGATTATCGAAGAATTTTAAGCAATCTGGCAAACTATGTGTTTAAAGTGGAGAAAGACAAGCAAACGCATGAGTACTATTATCCAATGGTTGAGGGGCAGTTAGCTGAAAAAATAGGGTTTACTACAGAATTAGTAGAAGGTAAGAATTTATTACAGTTGCATGGAATGGAAGGCTCACAATTCCTTCAAGCAAAATATGATGAAGCTTTCACTGGTAAAGAAGTATCGATGAAATTTAAGATAAAGGATTATTTTCTTTATGCTGCAATTTCGCCGATTGTTGAATCAAATAAAGTGGTGCACTTGATTGGCACAGTTATGGATATAACTTCATTGGAAAAAGCGGAAAAGCAGGTTGAATATCTTGCTTATTATGATACACTAACCAACTTGCCGAATCGTAGTAAGTTGAAGGAAGAATTGGATCAATACATACGTAAGACGAACAACCAACCATTTGCTATATTATATTGTGATTTGGATCGACTTAATTATGTGAATGATATGTCTGGACAATCAGCTGGGGACCAGGTTATTAAATTAATTGGTAAACGCATTCAAAAATTAATGAGTGATAGCATAAAATTATATCATTTTGGTGGGGATGAATATATTATTGTTGTCTACAAGAATGCTTCGAAAGCGGAATTAACACAGCTTTTATCTAGTGTTCAAAGTGAAGTGAAACGACCAATCGTTGTTGATGGCGATGAATTGTTTGTTACGTGTTCGATTGGAATCAGTCGCTCCCACAAAGATGGCTTTTCAATCAATAAACTCATTAATTATGCAAGTATTGCATTACATTATTGTAAAGTTAGTGGCAGAAATAATTATTTGTTTTATTCGACGCGAATGAATGAAGCTTATAATGAATTGCTGTTATTAGAATTAGATTTACGAAAAGCCTTGAATAACGATGAATTTATCTTATATTATCAACCTAAAGTTGATGTTAATTCTGGTGATATCGTTGGCTTTGAGGCATTAATTCGATGGTTTCATCAGGAAAAAGGCTTCATCCCTCCTGATAGATTTATTCCATTGGCAGAAGAGATTGGCTTAATTCATTCAATTGGTGAATGGGTAATCAGGCAAGCATGTAGACAACACCAACTGTGGTTTGAAGAGTATGGCACGCGCTATAGTATCGCTGTCAACGTTTCTGCGATTGAATTGCAACGGAGTGACTTTTTAATCAAAGTAAAACGGATCATTGATGAAACAAATATGAGTCCGGAATGGCTTGAATTAGAAATTACTGAGAATAGTGTGATGCAAAACACGGAAGAGTGTATCCAGACGATGAACGATTTGAGGGAAATGGGGATTTCCTTATCAATTGATGATTTCGGAACGGGATATTCCTCGTTTGGTTATTTACGAAAATTTCCGATTAACCATTTGAAAATTGATCAATCATTTATAAAAAATGTTGAAAAAGAAGAGCAGAGTGCAGAAATTGTTAAAGCGGTAATCCAGTTGGGGCACACTTTTGCCATAAAGGTAATAGCCGAGGGAGTAGAAGATACCGCAGTTTTGCATTTTTTACAGCAATTTGACTGTGATTATTACCAAGGCTATTTATTCAGTCGACCTCTTCCACCTGAACAACTTGTAAACGTGATGAAAACAAATACATACATATAGTTCATTTGCAAAGGCCGCTAACATGTTGTTGTGCGGCCCTTCTTATTGCTTGTAATTAATAAGGTAAAGGTTAATTTAATTCGGATTACTTAATATTGTTGGCAGGCTCAAGTATAATAAAAGAAGATTAAGATGGAAGGTGTTTATTATGGTTAAAGTGTTATTTTTATGTTTAGGGAATATTTGTAGGTCACCAATGGCTGAAGCTGTTTTTCGAGATATGGTTCGTAAACAAGGATTAGAAAATGAAATTTCTATTGATTCTGCAGGAATTGGTAAGTGGCATGTGGGGAATCCTCCTCATATTGGGACAAGAAAGCTGTTGGATGGTTTGTCAATTTCCTATGAAGGCATGAAAGCAAGACAAATACAGTATAATGATTGGGATGAATTTGATTATATTATTGCGATGGATGATCAAAATATAACTGATATGAAAGCGATACGTGATCAAGTGGAAGGTGTAGTAGTTGGTAAATTAATGGAGTTTGCAGCGACCCCTGCTGAAACAAATGTACCAGACCCATATTTCACTGATAATTTTGATTACACATACGAGTTAGTGAAGGATGGATGCAAGGGTTTATTGAATTATATATCACAAAATGACAAGCTGTCGTAGGAGGGAAAGCTATTGGATAAGCCTAAGTTTATACAAGGAATTGTAATTGGAGCAATTGCGGGAGGTTTAATAAGTTTATTAGACCCAACGACGAGGAATTATGTAAAGAATACAGCCATTAATTCTAGTATAACAACGAAGTACTATTTGAAACATCCTGCTGATTCATTTCGTCAACTGAAAGAATGCTACAGCACGTGGAACAATAATGTGTCACAGGTTACGAATCAAGCTTTAACTATATTGTCGCAAGTCGAAGAAACAATAGAAAGAATGGAGAACGATGCACACAAAAAAAGCAGTGAGGGCGTGCAGGACCCTCACTAAAGGGGGAGAATTGTGCAAAAATTATTAGCTTTTGTAAAAGATTTATTTAAGCGAGTTCTAGACGATGATGTATTTGGACTTTCGGCACAGCTTGCTTATTTCTTCTTATTGTCCCTTTTTCCATTTTTATTGTTCTTGGTTACTTTAATCGGTTTTCTTCCTATACCAGAAGTAAACATCATGAATTTTATCAAGAATTATGCTCCTGTGGAGATCGTCGATATGATTAACACTAACATTAGTCAGCTGATGCATGATAAGAATGGGGGGCTATTATCTGTAGGGATTATAGGTACACTTTGGTCAGCATCAAACGGAATTAATGCGATCATGCGATCGATGAATGCTGCTTATGATGTGAAAGAGAATCGACCTTTTTATATATCGAGACTAATCGCTATCGTTCTAACAGTCGCGATGCTAATCGTCATTATCATTGCCTTTTTACTTCCGATATTCGGGAAAATGATTGGTGTTTATCTGTTTTCTTTTTTTGGATTGTCAGAAGGATTTTTAGAAATTTGGAATACGTTACGTTGGGTTATATCATCCATTGTCTTTTTCATTGTTTTAACAGCATTGTACATGATGGCACCAAACAAACGAGTGCATATTAAAAATGTTGCTGCAGGTGCAGCATTTGCCACTATTGGGTGGCAGCTAACATCACTTGCTTTTTCCTATTATATAAATAACTTTAACAACTATACAGCAACATACGGCAGCCTCGGCGGGGTAATTGTGCTGATGATTTGGTTTTATATTAGTGGTGTCATTATTATTACAGGTGGAGAAATAAATGCGTTAATGCGAAAGCGGCATTTGGCGCAAAAGTAAACAGCAGAGGCTAACATAGCCTCTGCTGTTTACTTTAGCAACCGTAGTCCGTTAAGAATTACTAAAATTGTACTACCCTCGTGACCAACCACGCCTAAAGGTAGGTCTATTATTTGAATAAAATTAGAAATGACTAATAAAGAAATGATCGTTAAGGAAAATATTATATTTTGTTTCGTAACCCTACTCATACGTTGAGATAATCGTATGGCATTGGCAATCTTCTCTAACTTATTCTTTACTAATACAATGTCGGCAGTCTCTAAAGCAACATCTGTTCCTGCGCCCATTGCAATCCCAACCGTTGCGTTTGCAAGGGCAGGAGCATCGTTAATGCCATCACCGATCATCGCTACATGATGATAGCGACCACGCAAGCTTTTGATGTGGGCTACCTTGTCTTCTGGTATACAAGTTGCAATATAGTCGTCTACTCCTGTCTCGGCAGCAATGGCAGCGGCTGTTGTTTTGTTATCACCAGTTAGCATTATGGTATGAATCCCCAATTTTTTTATCGCGTGAATCGCTTTAACGGCATCATCCCGAATCGTATCTTTTAAGGCAATCAATCCAGCAATGCCATCTGAATTAGCAATAAAAACGAGTGATTTAGCTTGTTCAGCTAATTGTTGATAGCTTCCGTTATTAAAAGAATAGGCGGCGTCCTCTCCAACTAGCTGTGCATTCCCGATGCGCCACTCTTCGCCATCGATTGTAGCCACAACCCCTTTTCCACTAATCTCTTTAACATTTGTCACCTTATGATCAGGCATAATCTGCTTTTCTTGACAGTAAGCAAGAACTGCATTTGCTAGTGGATGATTCGATGCTGCTTCGATGTTAGCAACAGCTTTCAAAATAGGTGCTTCTTCTTCGTTTCGGAAATATGCATCGGTGACGATTGGCTTTCCTTTTGTTAATGTTCCTGTTTTATCAAAAGCAATCACGCGCACATTTGCTAAATGCTCGAGATGCACGCCGCCTTTGAATAAGACGCCATTTCTTGCACCATTCGATATGGCTGACAATATCGCTGGCATAATCGAAGCCACTAAAGCACACGGTGAGGCAACTACAAGTAAAATCATAGCCCGATAAATACTTTGCGACAGGCTCCAATCAAATAATAAATACGGAAGGAACATCATGATTAGGACAGCTAAAATTACAACCTTTACGTAAATCTTTTCGAATTTATCTAGAAATAATTGTGTTTGTGGTTTTTCCGTTTGTGCTTCTTGTACTAAATGGATGATTTTTTGAACCAATGACTGACTAGCAGTCTTGGATACTTCAATAGTTATACTGCCATTTAAATTTACTGTACCGGCATATACCCCATCTGCTTGTTGTTTTCCAACAGGAAGTGCTTCTCCGGATATTGCACTCTCATCAACAGAAGTTGTACCAGTAATTACGACCCCATCTACAGGCATAAGTTCGCCTGCTTTTACAAAAATATGATCACCAATTTCAAGCTGTGATACGGCTACAGTTTCCTTAATGCCATGAGAAATTCGAATCGCTTCTTCTGGTTGCAACTTCATTAAAGCATGTAATTCTCGTTCGCTTTTATTTTGCGTATAGGTTTCTAGTGCACCTGATAAGGAAAAAATGAAGACCAGAATTGCCCCTTCCGTCCAATAGCCAATTGATGCTGAACCAATTGCGGCGAATATCATGAGCATTTCTACATTCAATTCCTTGTTGGTTATGCTTTGCTCGATCCCTTCCTTCGCTTTGGCGTAACCACCAATCACAAAAGCAGCAATGAGAAGTGTGATGTAAATGCTAGGTGGGATAGATTTTTCTAAACTCCAAGCAAGTAGTATTAATATTCCAGCTAATAGTGCGGCAATTAATTCAGTGTGTTGTTTTAGTTTGCTAAGAAACGCTCTGTTATGAAGATGACGAAAGTGATGTGGGCTGCTATGGTGGGTATTCTTTTTAATTATCTCCATATTATCACTCCTTATAATCTAATTGATAATAATAATCATTATTAAACGACTGATAAAACGAGCAGTGCTGACAACGCAGTCGTTGTCAGCACGTAATTAAATTATAATTATTATAAAATAGTATTTAATATTATATTATCATTATATAATCTGAAGTCAATGGGAAAGCACATTAAATTATAATAATTTATAAGACTCTTTTCTAAAAGGTTGTTGTTATTGCGTAAAATAGCTAGTATGCGTCGTAGTACATGGGATAGTGCTATCACCCGTTCCGTCAGAATACTTCGCTTTCCGCGGGGAGCGACGAGTCTCCTCGAACTGCGTTCTGCGGGGTCTCGTCCCTGCTCTTTCTTCCCGCAGGAGTCGAAGTATTCTGCCTCCACTTGCTTAGATTTTCAATTGAAGGAAAGCGTAAGGACACTATTCCAGCGGTGGAAATCCACTTTGACTCCTGCGGGACTAGTGGCCTAAGTGAGACCCCGCAGCGCGAATGCGCGAGGAGGCTCACTAGCCCCCCGCGAGCCCCCCGCGGAAAGCAAAGTGTATTTCTGAAGCGGTTGAAAGCACCATCCAACAGTTTACGACGCATTTCACTTCAACTACGAAGTTTAAACGCAACAAACTTTATGAAAAGTGTGCGAAGAAACTGGTTATAGGATTATTAGATTGTCATAGGATAGTGTAGGGACTAGCGGAATAATGTTGACTATATAATACAGTTGGAAAATAATATAGTAACAGGGTGCTTGCTGATTGATTTGTAAGAGGTAAACTGTTATATTTTACTATAGAAAATAAGTATAACAATAAAGGGTGGGTTTAAGATGAAACAAAAGGGGTTTTTATTAGTTGTAGCGTTAGGATTACTTGTGCTAGCAGCATGTAGTAATGAAGAAAGCGTAAGTAAATGGGAAGAAGTGCAAGAAGCAGGAGAAATTGTAGTGGGTACATCAGGTACGCTATATCCAGCGTCATTCTACCCAGAAGATTCAGAAGAATTAACAGGTTATGATATTGAAATTATTAGGGAAATCGCTGCACGTCTAGACTTAGATATTAAATATGAAACAATGGCAGTGGATGGGATGCTTGCATCATTAGAAAGCGGACGCGTTGATCTATTGATAAATGATATGGAAATTACAGAATCAAGACAAGAAAAATTTAATTATAGTGACCCATACAAATATTCTTATACTACAATAATTGTAAGAGAAGAAGATTTGTCCGGTATTGAAACGATTGAAGATTTAGAAGGAAAAAAAGCAGGTGGGGGAGCTACTACTGTGTTTAGTCAAATTGCTGAGCATTTTGGTGCCGAGGTAGTCCCGTATGGTAATGCAACTAATGACATGTATTTGCGTGATGTAGATATTGGTCGTACTGATATGATAATCAATGATTATTACTTACAAAGCCTAGCATTAATGGCATTTACGGAGTTTGATATTGTGCTACATCCGGACATAAAAATACATCCAACTGAGCAAGCAATTGTACTTCCAAAGGATGCCGATGAATTTACGACTAAAATTAATGAAACACTGCAGGAAATGCGCGAAGATGGTACATTAACAGAGCTATCTAAACAGTTCTTTGGTGGAAAAGATGCATCTGTAAAACCAGAAGAAGAGATTGAAGAAATAGAGGGTCTTGACCTATAGAGGTGAAATCCAATGTTTGATGTTGAGTTAGCAATCAAAAGCCTACCGTTTTTATTAGGTGGGCTCCCCATGACCATCGCTGTTTCGTTTGTAGCGATGGCTATTGGTTTAATTTTAGGTTTATTTTTAGCGCTTGGTCGAGGTTCGAACCTGAAGATTATTCGGTGGCCGTCTCGGTTGTATATTTCGTTTATGCGCGGAACACCAATACTTGTCTTTTTATTTATTCTTTACTACGCGCTACCTGAGGTTAAGATTGAATTAACTGCTTATGTTGCTGCTACGCTAGGATTTGGATTGAATAGTGCCGCTTATATTGCAGAAATAAATCGTGCTTCGTTAAGTAGTGTCCCTTATGGACAATGGGAGTCGGCTAAAGCACTTGGGCTTTCTTACTGGAAGACGCTTTATCAAGTTATTTTGCCACAGGCGACTCGTATTGCACTACCACCATTAACAAATGTGTTCTTGGATATTGTAAAGGCAACTAGTTTAGCAGCGGTTATCACTGTACCTGAGCTATTTCAAAAAGCGCAGATTGTCGGTGGAAGAACGTATGATATGATGACGATGTATTTTTTAGTTGCGCTTATTTACTGGCCATTGTGCGTCCTTATTGCTCACTTTCAAGAACGTTTGGAAAAACATTTTAGCCGATACTTATACAGCCGATAACATACCGGCATATGGTAAAATAAGCTTATTCAGATGTGCGGAAGGAGCTTCTTATGAGCAAAAAAATAGTCGTGATTGGCAGTTTGAACATGGATATTGTTATCTCTGCGAACAGACCTCCGAAGATCGGCGAAACCATGTTCGGAGATAATGTTACGTATCTTTCTGGTGGAAAAGGAGCAAATCAAGCTGTTGCTGTTCAAAAGTTAGGTGGCAATATTGATATGATCGGTGTAGTTGGTGATGATGTTTTTGGAAAAACGATTCTGGACAAGTTGAATAGCTATGGATTACATACAACGTACATCAAGCAACAAACTGGTGTAGCTACTGGGATTGCAAACATTGTCCATTTACCAGAGGATAATAGCATTATTGTGATTCCGGGTGCAAACGCGCATTGCAGTGAGGAGCTAGTAGCAGAAATGGAATCTGTGATTGCCGAGGCGGACGTGCTGTTGCTTCAACTTGAGATTCCTCAAGAAGCTGTTTTTAGTGCCTTGAAAATTGCGAAAAAACATCACGTCACAACGATTGTAAATCCAGCCCCAGCCAAGGAGCTTTCAAGCGAATTTTTATCATTAGTAGATTTTATAACGCCTAATCAAACAGAGCTAGAGTCAATCTTAGGTGTTACGATTGAATCAACGCATGATTTGGAGCAAGCTTTTAATAAGTGGAATGCAACGTACCAAAGTCATTTAATTGTAACATTAGGAGCTGAAGGCGTAGCAATTTGGCAGGATGAAAAAGTGAAAGTAATACCTGCTAAACGACTCGGAGATGTGGTAGATACGACTGGAGCAGGTGATTCTTTTAATGCAGCGTTAGCTTATGGAATTGCTGAAGCGTGGCCGATGGAAAAAACAATTCAGTTCGCGACAACTGTTGCTGGTCTTGCTGTTACTATGTTTGGTGCACAAGAAGGCATGCCTACTTATCAAGAAGTACTTGCTGTAATCGATTTATAATAAAAAAGAAGCTCGAGCGTTTACGATGTAAGCGTGACTCGAGCTTCTTTTTTTACAAGATAAGAAAGTTTAAAATTTGTACATGTCTAGCTCCAAGCGCCAGAAACTAGGCGACTTCACTAATCGCCCTACGATAAGTCATCATCGATTCAGGTTTTATGGAAGGTCGACTAAAGGCGGACTTGTCGTCCAACGTCGACATACCCCCTATGCGGGGGCATGATTCCTTTATCTCAGCCGATTCGCTCCAGTCGCTACGTTTCTAAGCGGCGCTCTGCGCTTTTCTTAAACGATATCGATACTAACACAATAGATAATAAGAAGATAAGGACGTAAAAAAGTGATGCTTGCGGGAACCAATCGATAAACAAGCCACCGAAATAAGGTCCGAGCATGCTACCAATACTAAATGCAATTCCACACATGATGTTGCCAGCAGGTAACAACGCTTTAGGAAGCAGATCGCTCATATAAGAGATACCTAGTGAATACAGAGAACCGACAAACATCCCAGCGATCGAAAAGCTAACAAATAACCAAACAACGCTAGCCTCCATTTGTGAAGCTAGCATAAAGTTTAAAATCCCTACCGACAGCACGATCATCAATAGATTCTTGCGACCGAGCTTGTCGCTGAGTATCCCTAGAGGTATTTGTGTTAACAGGCTTGCAGCTGAAAAGCAAGGAATAATGATCGATAACAGTGCAACATCATGACCAATTCGCAAACCGTAAATAGGAAAGATCCCATGCAAAGTAGATTCTAAAATTCCATAAGCAAATGGTGCTAATAGGGCTACCCAAGCAATCTTCCACGTTTGCACAAAACGCCGGAATGATGACGTTGATACGGTTTGTACATCCTCATCTGTTTGCACCCATTCATTTCGCACAAACAACATACCCGACCATACGATCAAGCTAAGAGCAGCTGAAACAATAAAAGGAAGGCTTTGATGGACTTCCAACAATCTAGACATTAATGGCCCAAGAGAAAAGCCAAGACTGAAAAATAGTCCGTAAAAGGCAATATCGCGTCCGCGTCTATGTGCAGGTGCCGTTGAGGTAATCCATGTTTGTGTACCGAAATGAAGCATATGGTCACCTATTCCGATTAACAATCGTAAAACAAACCAAAACCATAAAGCCTGCCAAACTGGAAATAAAGCGAGTGACGTGATAACTAATAAACCACCGCCAAGAATAATTGGCTTATAACCTAATTTCTGTAATGGCTTTTCCATAAATGGTGATGCAACCAATACACCTATGTATAATCCCGTCGCATGCAGCCCATTTACTGCTGAGGAGACTCCGCTTTGCTCAAGTATGATGGCTAGTAAAGGTAAAAGCATGCCTTGTGAGAATCCGGAAATCATAACTAACGATATTAATACCCAAAATCTTGCTCGTGATGATAACATCTACGAAACTCCTCTCCGAAAAACATGCATTATCACTTTAATATGTAGCTTTCGAAAGGTCAATGAATATACTTGGAGCAGAAAATATGTGTTATTCATTTCATAAACGGGTAACATACCTATAGATGTTTATGGGAGGTTTTAATAGTGAAGCTTTTTTTGAAAGAACAAGGGATGCGGATAGACTTACCATATGGTGAATTAGATGTTTCTGGCAATGAAGAGTATGGTTTTCGTCCCTTTCAGTTGATGGTTGCCTCAATTGCTGGCTGTAGTGCATCTGTTTATCGCAAAATATTGGACAAACAGAAAATTGATTATGAAGATTTAATTATTAATGCTGAGGTTGAACGAAATGAGATGGAAGCGAATCGAATTGAAAGCATTCATTTAGAGTTCGTAGTGAAAGGCAGATACTTAGATGAGGGAAAACTATACAAAAATTTAGAGGTAGCACGAAAGAATTGCTCGATGATTAGATCTGTGGAAAATAGTATTAATATTAAAGAAAGCCTTGAATGCATCGAGATAAATAGCTAAAATAGAGGAGCCTTATTTCTTAATGGAATAAGAGCTTCTTTTTTTGCAAAATAAGCAAGTATAAAATTTGTACATGTGTCTAGCTCCGAGAGCCCAGCAACTAGCGAGACTTCCCTCACCTCCGTACGATAAGTCAACATCGACTCCCTTCGGATCGTCGTGTTTCCTTTATCTCCTACGGCTCAGTCCAGTCCGTACGTTGCTAAACGGGCGCTCTGCGCTTTTCTTATGTAAAGGAGGCATCTATGAGAAATATAGCAGTAAGAATTTTGTTTTATTTAATAGGTATATGTATTATGACTTTCGGTGCTTCCTTAACGATTAAAGCTGACCTTGGCGCAGGAGCGTGGGATGCGGTTAACGTTGCATTATCCGAGATGTCAGGTCTTACAGTCGGTAATTGGGTAATCATAATTGGAATCTTTCTTATGTTTACGAATGCAATGATTGCCAACATGCGCCCGGATTATCTAGCATTAATAACAATTTTTATCATTGGTTTTGTTATAGATTTTTGGTTGTTGATCGTTATGGCTGATTGGCATTTTGAACAGCTGCTCGTACAAGCAACAATGCTGATTATTGGAGTATTTATACTTGGCTTTGGTGTTTCGCTATACTTACAGCCTAGCCTGTTCATTAATCCGATTGATGGCTTTATGGTTGCTCTACACAAAAGATTTGGAATGAGCCTGTTAAAGGCAAAATCGATTACTGAAGGACTCGCTGTGCTAATCGGATTTCTGCTTGGTGGCCCTGTAGGTATCGGAACACTCTTGATACTTCTTTTCATAGGACCAGCGATTCAATTCTTTGAACCAATATCTAAGAAAATGCTAACTTTATTACAAAGTGAGAATGAAGTAATCCAACATTAAGTGCATAACATTCATGCGTTCTGAAAATACTATCCCAAAAAGGAAAGGAATGGGTCGCATGAAACAAGTTATCGCGCTAGTCATCGCTGTTTTACTTATTGGTATGGCTCCTTTTGCAGCATTTGCAAAAGAAGAAGAACCAAAGCAGAAAGACGGTAAAGACAATGAAATTCCTAGTCATGTATTAAATATATCAAAACAAAATACGTATCCTAATTCAACGAAAGACGAAGTAATTCTAGAGCCAAGTGAATTAGTCGAAGAATTAATCGAAAATGCTGATATGGAAATAGAAAACCCAGATTTAATCAAGCTGTTAAATGAAACTTCTATAAAGCCTTCCCCGATTGCTTTTGGTTATCGAGGGATGATTTATATGGGGCATTGGCCATTAAATTACAAATCAAATGAAACGAGTATTAATTGGGAATACCAAGAAATTAATACGAATCAAACGAACAATATCGGTGGTAATACGCAAAAAACAATGCATTACAATCAAGAGGAAGAGAAGCATGTCAAAGGTGGGTTAACAACTAAAATTGACAAACCTGATGACATTAAAAAGATGATGTTGTTAAATGCAAAGGAACAGACAGATCTGCCATTGTCATTTCACACGGTTGTTGGTAAAGGAACAAAGCTTGATAACTCTTACGCTGTTCCTACGAAAAAGGTAGGATATCTTCATTCTTATGCACCAGCTGTGAATGAAAAAGGGCAAGTCACATTTGGAGAAGTCTATTTACAATTAAAAGGTTCAAAAAAGAGTATTGTTGTCAAAAATGTAACCAAGCAAGGAATAGGTGCATGGATCCCAATTCAAGACCATGTTTCGTTTTCCTTCCAGCTTAAACAATAATAATGGATAAAAGGCTGTCATCGAGATGACAGCCTTTGGTTTTGTAAATATAGTGCATTGACACACGTTCAGTTCCGAGCGTCTTCGTTTTTTCTATTACTCCGACCGCATTTCAACACGCTGTTCAGCCATTTGAATGTTATTTTCAAACAATGCTTCAGCAATGATTCGACGGGTTTCCTTTGCTGCTGTAAAATATTCCGCATCATTACAAAGCCCTGATACCGTATACTTATAGCCGCGATATTGATCATTTAAAGAAGACATACCATATAATGTAAACGGCTCGACGGGCGCCCCGGTAATATCCTTTTTTAAATAGGTATGTAATTCTATATTAAGACGCTCACAAACCTCCTCAAGTAAGGAAAACATCTTCTTCGGATCTTCATAAAAGCTCGTTGTAACATGTTCTAAGACTCGCATTTTTTCCATGTTATAATTCTCAATTGCAGTTACTTTCCCGTTACTTATCGTCAACAATACACCAGACCATTGACGGATTTTTAAAAACCGTAAACCAATATCTTCTACAGTTCCAGAATACGTATTGTTTACTTTCACCCAATCGCCCTGTTGTAATTGTTTCTCGTAAAGAAGAAAAACCCCTGCGAAAAGATCTGTAATTAAGCTTTGTGCTCCAAAACCAACGACGATACCTATAATACCGGCACCGGCTAGGATACTACCCAACTCCACATCAAAGGTGATGTTAATAAAGTAGAAAAGAAATGCAAAGGTAACCACATATCTGATTAACGAATTTAACATCAATTCTAGGGTCCGTTCTTTCTTTTCTTCAATAAAATCGGTTCGTTTAAAAAAGGAATGAATGATTTTTCTTGAAATAATTAGGAATAATATCGCTAAGATTGCGGCTATCGTGAGCTTTGTGGCTGAATGCTCCCAGATTGTTTTTAAAAGCTCGTTACTCATTGAAAAGTCCATCATAATACCTCCGAGTTTGCAATTATGTATATTATAGCATGTCCTAGATGTGAAGGATGTGATTCTGCTTTGAATAAAAACAAAGCAATCAAGGAAAAATAAATAAAAAAAGTGGGGGACTGATGATGAAAAGAGTAAGTTGGTTAATGGTTGTGATATTAGGTATATGCTTAACTGTCATGCCAATGAATACAGATGCTGCCAGCTATGGTTGGGGCTATAAAAAAGGAACAAATCATGAACCACCAGAGGTAGGAAAATATGCGAACATACTTGAAAAATATGGCGGTTACTACCTTGATAAATCAGGAGACAAAGTCATATATCTCACCTTCGATAATGGCTATGAACAAGGATATACAGGTGATATTTTAAATGTTTTAAATGAATATCAAATCCCAGCAACCTTCTTTGTGACAGGTCACTATGTAGAAAGTAGCGAAGAGCTTGTAAAACGGATGGTAAAGGATGGTCATATTGTCGGCAACCATACGTATTATCATCCGGATTTAACAACCATTTCAAAAGAAGAAATGAAGAAAGAATTGGATAAGTTAGAAAAAGCAGTTGCTAATATTACATCTCAGAAATCAATGAAATATGTACGTCCCCCAAAAGGCGCCTTTAGTGATCAATCGTTACAGTGGCTGAATGAATTTGGCTATATCCCTATGTTTTGGTCGTTGGCCTTTGTCGATTGGAACATAAATGATCAAAAGGGTTGGCAAAAAAGTTATAATTCCGTGATTCAACAAATCCACCCTGGAGCAGTAATTCTTTTACACACTGTCTCGAAGGATAATGCAGATGCGTTAGAGCATTTGATTACAGACCTCAGAAAGCAAGGCTATACGTTTAAAAGCTTAGATGATTTAGTTTTGAAAGACATATTACCACCATCCATATTTGGAATGTAAATGATGTAAGAAAAAACCCGTAAAATTATTTCACGGGTTTTTTCTTACTCCTCATCCTCTAAAACGCGATTGGCCATATTATATAACACCATTTGACTATTGACTATTTCGGCGTTAGGGGATACCGCTACATAATGATACGTCCCATCACTGAATTGTTCACGTGCTTTTACATTATCCTTTAATGTAATCGCCAAGATTTTGTGGATTCGCATTTTAATATTGCGCTGATAAATTGGAAACATCAGTTCGACGCGTTTAACCATATTTCTTGTCATTAAGTCAGCAGAAGAAAGGTAGACCCGATCTTCGCCATTATGGTGGAAGTAATAAATGCGACTATGTTCAAGAAAGCGACCAACGATACTTAAGACGCGTACATTATCACTAACACCGGGAACTCCTGGTCTAAGGCAGCAGATCCCACGTACGATTAAATCGACTTTCACACCAGCTTGTGATGCCTCATAAAATTTTTTGATTAACGGTTTATCGGTAAGGGAGTTCATTTTGGCAATAATTCTGCCATTTTTATATTGCTTGTGGATGTCAATTTCTTGATCGATATGGTGAATAAAATCGTCTCGAATTTCAAATGGAGCCATCGATATATGGTTGAACTTTGGCTTTTCTGTGTATCCGCTCAAGTAATTGAAGAAGTTGGTGGCGTCAGTTCCGAATTCAGGATCACTTGTAAAAAGTCCCATATCCGTGTAAATCTCTGCCGTTTGATCGTTATAATTGCCAGTGCTAAGATGAACGAACTGCTCCACTGTTTCTCCACGTTTGCGCACGACTAACGTGATTTTACTGTGCGTTTTTAAGTAATTCATTCCGTAGATAACGTGACAGCCAACCTTTTCAAGTTCTTTCGCCCAGTGCACATTCTTCTCTTCATCAAATCGTGCCTTCAGTTCAACTAGAACAGTTACTTGCTTTCCTTTTTCTGCAGCTCTTAATAATGCTGCAATTATTGGAGAGTCACCGCTTACTCGATATAAGGTTTGTTTGATTGCAAGTACATCCGGATCGTCTGCAGCACTGGAAATAAACTCAACAACCGGCTGAAAAGACTCATACGGATGGTGTAGAAAGATATCACGTTCTTTGGCTGCCTCAAAGATGTTTTCCTGAAAATCCAAATCAATCGGAGGCTGTGGAATAAGTGTCTGGTAAACGAGATCCTCTTTAACTGCAGCTAAGTTTTTATAAAACTGAAATAAATAGGTTAAGTCAAGCGGCCCGTTTACGATATACAGATCACCTTTGTGAATTTCAAGTACCTGAAGTAAAAAATTCACGATTGTCTGATCATACTTGTCTTCACGTACCTCTAGGCGAACTGCAGAACCCCATTTACGTTTTTTTAATTCTTTTTCAATTTCCTTTAGAAGGTCTCTTGCACCCTCTTCGTGAATGGTCATATCCGCATTTCTAGTTATTCGAAATTCCGTAATCGATTTTACCTTATAGCCTTTGAAAAATTTATGAATAAAATGACTGATGATATCCTCTAATAGAACGTAATGAATTTGATAATGATTAATCCGCACATAACGGTCTAACAAGGCCGGTACTTGTACAATAGCTGTCTTCGTATCGATCACACTAGAGTCAGACATGTCTTCAAGTACAACAGCTAAATTGATCGATTTATTCAATAACATCGGAAATGGTCGATAAGCGTCAATCGCCATCGGTGTTAATACAGGAAAAATTTGTTCATCGAAATATTCTTCTAGCTGTTCTAGTTGTTGAAAATCCAAATCATCCAATGATACAGTAGCAATATGTTCATTTTCTAGAAGCGGGATTAGCTTATGATAGGTTTGATATTGCTGATCAACGAGCTTATGGTTGAAATCAGAAATTCGGGCCAGTTGTTGTTTAGGTGTTAGACCCGCTTTATTTTCAGGTTTATTAAACCCGGCTTTCATTTGATCGGTTAGACCGGCAACGCGTACCATGAAGAATTCATCCAAGTTCGAACTAAAGATCGCCAAAAACTTCATGCGTTCTAATAAAGGATTATAGGTATCTTGTGCTTCTTCCAATACGCGTTGGTTAAAGGCTAACCAGCTTAACTCACGATTATTGTAATACAATGGATTGTCTAATGAATTTATTTCCGTAACGAAGCTCGACACTATTATCATCCTTTGTTAATAGTAACTCATTTTTACTATACAACATAAGAGGCTCATGATATATTAAGAATTTGTAAAATTTTATAAAATTTCTAATCAATTATAATACCGTCATGTCTTGATTCATATGCGACAGTTCGAGTGGTTAGATAAACTCTAGCCTATAGTGCAAATCATAATAGTAGGCAAATGAAATTGACTTAATTCGATACAAAGTTTAATTCAATGTTTTTCTTAAGCAATTTCTCCAAGTGCTTTTTTTGTTTCTCTGATTGATACTCCTCAGGCAACCAATTTTGGTTGCAGAAAAGCGTCATATAAATCGTATCCTTTTTAATCGTTACTTCAAAATCCTGAACAACCTGTCTTTTTGTTGCGTCCAAGCAGTAAGTAAATTTAAGCATCGCACCTAATAGATGTAATTTTTTTTGTTCCTTTTTCAAAAACCACTGCTTGTACGGTTGCAAGAATTGCTTGAAAACCGTTTTGTTTTTAAACGATGCAACTAGAGCAAGCTTTAGTCGATCAATATGCAAAAGGCCATCAATCGTGCGGTTCGCTAACAAATAAAAAGTATGCTGTGCACTGGATTCTGAATCGATATAATTACCTAGATTAAAACAAAAGCTGGCCCGCTTTATTTGGATCCAGTCTTGCTGCGTCAACAAACCAATGCCATTACTTTGTAATACATGAAATAGCTTTCTTGTAATATACTGTACGTGTAAAATTTGTTTTGGACTTAGATTGTAATCATTGATCAATTCTTGAATACTATCTTCGAGCACATTAGGGAATAAAAAAGATCCGAGGTCCTTAGAGAGCTGTTCATAAAAGACACCATCACGTAACCCTTTTCTACTTAATACAAACGAACTTGCTTCAATCGTGTTATACAAACAATGAAAAACTTCAATTGCTGGTAAGATGATGTCGGCTCTGTCCTTTGATAATCCTTCGACCTTTTGCAGGGTTTGCAATGGTTGGGCAGCCAAATAGTTGCTGATATATGCTATATCGCTATCATTCATTTCATATTGGTGTAAGCCTGCTAATGGGTATCTTTTGATATTTTGATCAATTTGAACCATGTTTCGTGCACTTCCACCAATTCCAATTAGTGGCACTCTTTTATTTTTTAGCCATGGCAATGTTTGGAACTGTTCGTACAAAAAATTTCGAAGCTTATTTATTTCTAAATCTGTCGGTACTTCACTAATAAAAAAATCTTTAAGCGTGAGCGCACCAAAAGGAAAACTGTGTGACTCCATCAACTTACGGTTCTTGTAGTAAGTAACCTCTGTACTGCCACCACCGATATCAACGGTAATTCCCTCTGTTAAAGATGTAGAATTAACTACCGCTAAGTACCCATAAAAGGCTTCCTCTTGTTCTGATAATATTCGCATTTCGAAGCCAATATGCTTTTTTACTGCATCTTGTATCGTAGATTTATTTCTAGCTTGTCGAATTGTTGCTGTAGCAACGCAGACAATATCCGATAATTGATATGTTTCTGCTACTTCCTTGAAGCTAGTGAGTGTTGTGATTAAAATGCCTAGACCAGTTTCTGTTAAATTATTATCTTTATCTAAGTGATTACGTAATCGTGCGACAGCTTTCACGTTTTCTATTTCGCGTAATCTGCCAGCTTTTTCTTGCACATAAACGACAAACCGCATCGTATTTGATCCGATATCTATAATTGCAAAATAATTTTTATCCATCATATCACCCGTCTATAGTTATTGTGTCCCATATTATAACATAATGCTAATCGCTAAGAGACAAGTGGCTGTTGGGTTGAGGAGGGGGGTCGGGTAGACATGGGAACGTTTTTGGGAGATGTCCCACCTGTTGGGGTGTGGGCTTCGCGGACACCTTGGCAGTTATCTGTGACATAACCAAACTAAATGAGGATTATACGGCCATCAGTGCGCTTAGTTAAATGAAGTTGTTGCTACGGTGTGCTTTTGTTGGCAAATAAGGGCTATGGTGTCCGCTGAACTATCAAAACATTGATTTTAGTCGAAATAAGTGCATCTGTGTCCGCCTAAATTATGGTCGGCCACGCCAAGTTGACTCGATAACCACAGTAAACCGAATCGCCTGGCCAACCTATAGATGCCTAACATTGGTCGCCGGCTTTACCGGACCCAGTGCACACAGCCTAGATCTGATTCAGCCGAATCATTAGGCTCATGCTGAAGAGTGTTTTTGCATTTGTACAAGCAGCTGTTGATAAGTGCTTGCTTCAGTTTTATCCCCTAATTTCCGGTAAGCATTCATTAGTAATTGAACTGGTTTTGGATCTGTTGGTTTTAGTTCCATTTCCCACTTAAAGCAGTCGATTGATTTATCAAGCTGATCCAACTCTAAATACATTTCCCCTAAAGGGAGCTGGCGATCTGGATCGTCTTCTAGTAGCTGCATTTTTTTAAGTCTCTGCGCGATAGGTAAGGATATACTAGCATTTCGGAAAGCGGCTAACCAATCGCTAACTTCTGCCAGTGTATGCTCGGTTAATAGGATAGACACAGTCCTTATGACAATCTTATCTAAGGCAACATGCTCATCTTTAAATAATTCAACTAATCGTACATTTAATTTTGGGTACAAGGTAAGTAGTGTAGATGGTTTTGCCGATAAAAAGTTAGTTGCCACAGTTGGCATTTGGTTTGGAGCTGGTTGTACCGATCGATCGACGAGAAATCGAACAATACTGTCTGCATCATTGGAATCGAGGAAACTGCCAAATAGATCCGACTGTAGATCGGGGTGATGGTTTTGTTCTGCAATAATATAAAGCAACTTTTGCTGCTCTTCTTGGGGAAAGTGGCTGCGAATTAGCGCTTTAATTTCTGACCAATAGTCAGTAGAAAATTGGTTGTTGAGCATCGATAAGCGCACTGCCAATTCATCGAGATATCGTTTTTCATTGCGAAGTAAACCGAGCAACAAGGCCGCCTTTTTCGGTGTAGACCTATCTGTGAAACAAAGAATTTCTAACTGAATCGGATCTCTATCTACAAGTGCGTATAAATCCTTATATATTTCTTCGTAGGATTTGAATTGCATACTGCTAATCATGTCGTTAGAAAAAGTATCATTTTCGTCAAATAATACGGCAATCTTTAATATTTTGTACGCAGACAGCATTTGTCCATTTCTACGAAAATCATAATAGGTCTTTTTTAGCAATTTACTTATTTGTTTATGGGATATAAATGAATCGAAGAATGTAAAGATTAAACTAATTTCTTGTGGAGTATATTTTCCTGTTAGCTTATTATAGAGCTGGTTGAAGCGACTGTGGGAAAAGGAATGATGCAATTGGATGACTTGATCCGTAATTGGGTGATCTCCGTCAAACAAAACACCATGAGCAAAGGCCTTATGGATATAACTGTTTAATACGATGTGCTTAGGACGCACCCATGTAAGAAAGTTATCTTTATAAAAAAATATATAATAGTGTCGTTGCTTTGCATCAATTGCTTCGACTATTTTACTTTGACGAAACACAGAGAGGCGAGTTGCTTCTAGGGTAATCGGCTTTTTATTGTCAGTAACGGAGAATTGCATACGATCCCTCCTTGATTTGCTTCTATCATATCATAATTACCTTATCCTCGTACAACTCATAGGTGATATCTTTTTTGACAGTCAAGGAATATATGAGAAGTATGAAGATAATCTTTAATCCAGTTTTAGCCATCGCCAGCCCCTGTGCCAGCCTCATCAAAGTCTTAAGCGGATCCTCTACATGGAAGTGCGCCACTCCAAGGCTTGTCGGATATGGTCGAGGAGTCTGCGCTTTTTATAAACAAATGACTTTCCAGCTATTTTAAAACTTGCTATAATGACATGTAATTAGTACCTACTACTAAGTAAAAGGGTGAGACTGTGAAACGAGAAGATTTAATTGCACCTATGCAATATAACGTAGTGATGGAAGTAGAGCAATATGCGCAGGATCCAAAGCGAAAAGCAATTATTTTAGAAGATGAACAAGCAAATATAGAAGAAATAACGTATGCACAATTATTAGCAAATGCCAATAAAATTGGAAATATATTTCTAGAAAATGGCCTGCAAAAAGGTGACAAAATTCTAGTTATGGTGCCGCGGATCATCGAAGCATATGAAGTATATTTAGCAGCATTAAAGACCGGTATTGTTGTTGTACCAAGTTCAGAAATGCTACGCACCAAAGATTTACAATACCGTGTTACTCATGGGGAAGCAAAAGGAATCGTCAGCTATTATCCATTTGTTGAACCTTTTATGGGGCTTGAAGAATATCATCAATTGCAGAAATTCACCCTTGGTGGCGATGTGAATGAATGGAAAAATTTGAGCACATTGAAACAAGCAGCATCTGATAGGTTAGAGATGGTGTCGACTACACGTGATGATATTGCATTTTTACCATATACTTCTGGAACTACAGGTAATCCAAAAGGTGTGGTGCACACGCATGCATGGGGCTATGCACACTTGCAAACAGCTCCGAAAAACTGGTTGAGCATTCATGAAAGAGACGTCGTATGGGCAACAGCTGCACCTGGATGGCAAAAATGGGTGTGGAGTCCATTACTTTCCGTGCTCGGTTCAGGAGCTACAGGGTTTGTTTATAATGGTAAATTCAATCCAAAAACATACCTTCGTTTACTTGAGAAACATAGTGTTAATGTACTTTGCTGCACACCAACTGAATATCGCTTGATGGCAAAAGTAGATAATCTACCTGACTATCAGTTACCAGCTTTGCATAGTGCGGTCTCAGCGGGAGAGCCACTTAATCGCGAGGTAATTGATACGTTCCAGAAACACTTTGATGTGACAGTTAGGGATGGCTATGGCCAAACAGAGAACACATTATTGTTAGGATTCCTAAAAGGTATGGACGTTAAACCTGGATCGATGGGTAAACCAACACCAGGAAATCAAGTTGTACTTATTGATGAAGATTGTAATCCTGTAGCACCGGGAACGGTTGGGGATATTGCAATTCCACTAGATACACCAGCACTTTTCAAAGAATACTACAAAGACCCGGCACGAACAAAAAAAGCACAGCGCGGTGACTATTACGTGACAGGTGACCAAGCATCGATGGATGAAGACGGCTACTTCTGGTTTGAAGGTAGAAGCGATGATATTATCGTAAGCTCCGGCTATACAATTGGACCATTTGAAGTAGAAGACGCATTAATCAAACATGCATCGGTGAAAGAATGTGCTGTTGTTGCCAGTCCGGACGAGATTCGTGGTAACGTCGTAAAAGCGTACGTTGTACTACAAGATAATGTTAGTGGTGATGATCAATTAATCAAACAACTACAAGACCATGTAAAAACATTAACAGCGCCTTATAAATATCCGCGTAAAATTGAATTTATAGATGAGTTGCCAAAAACATCATCAGGAAAGATTCGTCGGATTGAATTAAGACAAAAAGAAACAGTTTTATAAGAAGGAAGAAATCGTGTGGGTATCCCATGCGATTTTTTATTAACTTGTAACATTACTTTGTCCAAGATATGTTACGATGGAAGAAAAGTTAGGCTAATAAGGGGAGATTGTGTAATGAAGGAATTAGCCTGGGTCGTGCTACTCGTTATTGCACTTATTCTAGTACCAATTAAAGTAGACAGTCCAAACGTTGACCATAATAACCTACCAATTCAATAACAATGAGTTGGTAGGTTTTTTATGTTGTTTTCGTAGAGGTATTTCATAGTTGAAGTAATATGCGTCGTAGTTTGGCGAGTGCTTGCCCCGCTCCGGAAATGCCCTTCGCTTTCCGCGGGGGGCTAGTGAGCCTCCTCGAACTGCGTTCTGCGGGGTCTCACTTACGCCGCTAGTCCCGCAGGAGTCGAAGGGCATTTCCTCCGCTTCATAACGGGATTGCTCTTTACGTCGGGTGATTGTAGCTCCAGGCAGCCGACTCCAGCGGGAAAAGCGCGAGCTGAAGATCCACTCAGAAGCGCACTATGGGACTGCGATTACTCGTCCCACCGAAAACATTTGCTTCTGAGTTAGCTGAAGCCGTGCCTGTTTAAAGAAAAACGCTTTAAACTAGCGAAAAGCGACTGCCGGAGCGGAAATCACGAGCACTACGTTACGCCGGAGTATAGCCATTATACGCAATAAAAAACAGCATTAAATTTTCAAAACAAAATACTTGAAAGTCAAAGTTAGTCAAACTATAATAGGGTTAGGTCAAAGATAGTCAAAGTCAAACATTGACCAAATCTAATTAGGTGAAACAAATGAAGGAGGAGTCGGCTATGCAATGTCAACATTGCGGCGTTCGTCAAGCGGAAGTACATGTTACCCTTCGATTTAATGATCAAACTCAACAATTAAATGTATGTCAAAATTGTTTCCAAGAAATACAACAAAGTGCAAAGAATCCATCAGGTTTCTTTTCAGATAAAGATTTTAATGCTCAATCCGGAGCAAACAATCCGTTTACCTCTGGTTTTCAGGCTGGTGGACAAAAACAGCAAAAGAACGGCAAGCAAAGAGGTGGCGGGTTACTGGACGAGCTTGGCAGAAATTTAAGTCATGCTGCTAAAGCTGGTTTGATTGATCCAGTGATTGGAAGAGATAAAGAAGTTAAACGTGTGATGGAGACATTGAATCGAAGAAATAAAAATAATCCTGTTTTAATTGGTGAGCCAGGTGTAGGTAAAACAGCAATTGCGGAAGGCTTAGCTCTAAAAATTGCTGATGGTGAAGTACCAACTAAACTACAAAACAAGGAAATTTATATATTGGATGTTGCGTCACTCGTAGCGAATACAGGAATGCGCGGTCAATTTGAAGAGCGTATGAAGCAACTAGTTAAAGAGTTGCATGAGCGTAATAATGTGATTTTGTTCGTTGATGAGATCCACTTGCTCGTTGGCGCAGGTACAGCAGAAGGCTCACAAATGGACGCAGGTAATATTTTAAAACCTGCTTTAGCGCGTGGCGAGTTACAGCTAGTCGGTGCGACAACGTTGAAAGAGTATCGTCAAATTGAAAAGGATGCAGCGTTAGAACGCCGTTTCCAGCCCATCATTGTAAAAGAACCTTCAACAGAAGAAGCTATTCAAATATTGCAGGGGCTACAAGGGCGATACGAAGCGTATCATCGTGTTAAATACACGGATGAAGCAGTAGATGGAGCAGTGTTGCTTTCACAGCGTTACTTACAAGACCGTTTCTTACCAGATAAAGCAATAGACTTGATTGATGAAGCTGGGTCTCGTTTGAACTTGCAGCATTCTGAATCAGATGTTGATACGCTGCAAACGCGCTTAGATGAAATAGCGAAAGAAAAACAGGAAGCTGCAGAAAAAGAAGATTACGAGCGTGCAGCGAACTTAAGACATCAAGAAGTACTGTTAGAGAAAAAACTACAAGAAGCAAATGATGAGCCAAACGCAGAGGTTACAGTGGAGGATATCCAGTTGATTATTGAAGAGAAAACTGGCATTCCTGTCCGTAAGCTACAATCTGATGAACAAACGAAGATGAAGCAGCTAGCTTCTAATTTATCAGCGAAGGTTATTGGTCAGGAAACTGCCGTGCAAAAAGTAGCGAAAGCCGTTCGTCGTAGTCGTGCAGGCTTAAAATCAAAACATCGTCCAATTGGTTCATTCTTATTCGTTGGACCAACAGGTGTTGGTAAAACAGAACTAACGAAGTCACTTGCAGAAGAACTGTTTGGTACGAAGGAATCACTGATCCGTCTGGATATGAGTGAATATATGGAAAAACATTCGGTATCAAAAATTATTGGGTCACCACCAGGGTATGTGGGACACGAAGATGCGGGTCAGTTAACGGAACGTGTACGCCGTAACCCGTATGGTTTAATTTTGCTAGATGAGATTGAAAAAGCACATCCAGACGTGCAGAACATGTTCCTACAAATCATGGAAGATGGTCACTTAACCGATAGCCATGGGAGAAAAGTGAGCTTTAAAGATACCGTTATTATAATGACAAGTAATGCTGGCACTGGTTCTAAAAAAATCACCGTCGGCTTTGATAAGGAAAATAACGAGGCAATATCGACTTTAGAAGTTTTAGGCGACTACTTCAAGCCAGAGTTTCTAAATCGCTTTGATGCAATCATCCCGTTTAATGAATTGCACCAAGCCGATTTAATTAAAATCGTCGACATTATGCTTGATGAGTTGGCAGTAAACTTAAAAGATGAAGGATATGCAATTACCGTTACAGATGAAGCGAAGAAATATTTATCTGATAAAGGTTATGATCCTCGTTTTGGAGCCCGACCATTACGTCGTGTTATTCAAGACAAAGTAGAGGACAGTATTACAGATTTAATTTTAGAAGAAGATGATGTGAAGACAATTCATGTTAATCTAGTCGAAGATACAATTAAGGTGACGAAAGCGTAACATACACTAACGCATGGGAAAGATACAATTTTCCATGCGTTATTTTTTATAGTCTATCTTTTGAGTGTTTCGAACAAAGAAAAATAAGGAAATACTGTTATAATAAGTGTAACTACCACTGAATATTCACATACTTATGTAGCTTTCTTGGAACAATAAAATATTACACTAGTCAATTTCATAACAATGATTTGTGCCATAAGTCACTGTTATAAAAAGCTGTATAAGATAATCATGAAATTGACACACATAGAAAAAATGGGGGGAAGTATATGTCTACAGAGTCACACCAACAAACAAATAAAGTAGCCGTAAAAACAGAGTATGGACGATTAGAAAAGGTGATTCTTTGTCCACCAGAGAATATGAAAATTAGTGAAATAATCAATGAAACACAAAAACGTTATAAATCGGAAAATATTGATGTAGATGTCGCGATGCAGCAATATCAAAGTTTTGCCAATTTACTTAGAGACCATGGTGTCGAAGTAATTGAATTGGACACACAACAGGAATTAAATGAGCAAGTGTTTACTAGAGATATTGGTTTTACAATTGGCGACCATTTATTTATTTCATCCATGGGAAGCGGCATTCGTGAAGGAGAGATTACCGTCTTAAAGCAACGCTTAGATGACGAAAATATTAACTATCATGATCTCGCAGAATACTCGATAGAAGGCGGCGATGTCATTCTTGATGATGATCGTGTTTGGATTGGTGTTAGCAATCGAACAACAATCGAAGCGATCAACTACTTGCAACAGCAATTACCAGATTATCAAATCATCCCAATGCCAATCAATGAAAAAATTCTTCACCTAGACTGCGCCTTTAATATTTTGTCGGAGAACCAAGCGATTGTTTTTCCAGACGCATTTACAGAAGAAGATCTAGCAAAAATTAAACAGCATTTTGAAATAATTGAAGTCACCGAAGAGGAACAGTTTACTTTAGGTACGAACGTGCTATCGATAGGTGATAATAAAATTATTGGCATGCCTAAAAATGCGAGTGTTAATAAAAAACTGGCAGCTAAAGGCTTTGACATACTTGAGGTGCCTTTTTCAGAAATTATTAAATCAGGCGGGTCGTTTCGATGTTGTTCGCTGCCGCTTAGAAGATCTTAAACAAACGGCTTCCACTTTAGAATGATTTTGATACGTTTACAAAATGAGCAGTCAACGCACTGCTCATTTTTAAATAGGTTAAACAAATTAATATGTAAAAAATGGTATAATGAATATAGAGAGGGTGATACCATTGGCAATGGAGGAATCAAAAGCGAAAGTAGGGATTAATCCTGAATTCCTGCCT